>JAYVAS010000439.1:0-16029 GCA_043750895.1 Pseudomonadota bacterium | reverse complement strand
TGGCCACGTGACGGTGCCGTCGCCAGTGGCGACCACGTCGGCGTGACGGGCCACCTCGTCGGGGCAGGACAGCGCGTGCAGGCCGCCGAGGACCACGAGGACGCCCTGGGCGCGGTACCAGTCGGCGAGCGCGTAGGCCCGTTTGGCGAAGGTGAGGTGGACGGTGATGCCCACCACCTGGGGCAGGGGATCGGTGGGCGGGAGCCCCTGGAGCAGGTTCTCATCCCAGAAGCGGACGTTCCAGTGCGCCGGGGTGGCGCCGGCGAGGCTGCTGAAGGTCAGCGACGGGGTGAGCACGTGCTTGCCGAAGGACGCGTGGGGGTCCTTGGCGTAGAAGGGGTTGACGAAGAGGGCGGTGCGCGGCGCGGGCACGCCGCGGCGGGCAGGGGGGAGGGGAATCGCATCGCGCATGGGGTTGGACATGGAAGAACCTCGCCCTCCCAAGGTAGGGGTCGGGTGTGGCGGGGGCGGGCGGGGGTGGTGCCGCGGGCGGGGCGGGGGTAGGGCGGCTTGGTGCAAGCAGCGGGGTCCAGGCGCGCCCGCTGCCGGTCGTGTGACATGCGAGCTGACTTCGCGTGGTCTGAATTTCGATCACCACATGGCCGGATCCTCGATCAATCCACTGTCCTCTTCATATCGGTATTTTGATATTCGCATCGAGGAACCGATTGCGTCAAGCGGGTGGTCGTAGCGTCGGGGCGCCTATGGACCATCCTCGTCCACGTCGTTCGCCGATCATCTCAGCGCAGCCATCACCGCCGCGGGGGTGACGACGTCCCCACCCTCCGCTCCGTCCTTGACCCACAGGGCGCACACCAGGCGTCGCCCACGGAGGAACGGCGCGGATTCTGCGCGCGCGCGGAGCTCAGCCCGCCACCGGGCCAGGCGGGGGCGGGACGCCCACTTGGCCTCACCGATCAGGATGCTCTTGCCATCGAGTGACTCCGCGACGACGTCGAACTCGGCAGGACCGTCCCGGCCGGTCCCCCACCAGCGCGATGCAGCCCCCCAAGCGATGCCCCCGATGCGCAACCGCGGCACCGACTCCCTGGCCAGGACTTCCCAGGCTTCGGCACAATGCTGGGGAAAGGCCGTGCTGAGCGTGGCCTCGACGGGTTCGAGGAGGTCGCGCTGCAGCAACGTGCGCGCGGGTTGTACGAACCGAAACCAGAAGGCAATCAGCGAGTCGTCGATGCGGTACAGGGTTCGCTTGGAGGTGCGCTCGTCCTCGCCGAATGGGACTTCCTTGCGGAGGTACCCGAGGTCGATGAGGTTGGCCAACGGACGGGTCAGGGCCCCCGACGGCTTCCCCATGCGCGCCGAGATCTCGGACAGTCGGTTGCAGCCCGCGCCCACCAGCGCGAGCAGGGTAGAAGCCTGCGTGGCGCTTCGCATGTCGTCGAGCAGGAGCCCGTGCGGCTCGTCGTGAAGCACGCCATGACGGTGGAGGACGAGGTCGCGGATCGCCTCGTTCAGGGATGGGTACCGTTGGGCGAGTTCCCAATAGCGTGGCACGCCGCCCCACACGGCCCAAGCCTCTACCGCCGCCGGTCCGTCGACTCCCAGTGCTTCGCAGATCCAGCCGGGAAGGAGGGGGGCGAGGCGCAGGATCTCCTGGGCGCGGCCATACAGCGGCGCGCTCCGGTCAAGGGCGAGACCCTGCATCATCCGTTGCGAGGACCCGCAAAGGACAAGGCGAAGCCGCCGGGGGCCGGGGCGATCCAGGTGGCGCTGGATCACGCTCGGGAGCTCCGGCGCGGACGCGACGAGGTAGGGGAATTCGTCGAGCACGAGATTCAAGCGGTCGACGCGGGCCTCTACCGACGTGAAAAGCGCCTCCCACGAGGGGTACCGGGCCGCGTCGAACTCCGGCACCACGCGGGCGATCTCGGACGCGAGCGCCTGAATCTGGAGCGAGGACTCCCGCTCGTCTGCGAGGGCGTAGACGTCGCCCTCGGCACACATTCGTTGGACCAGCGTGGACTTTCCGCAGCGGCGCCGCCCGTACACGACCGCCAGGCGCGCGTCGTCGCCACCCATGAATCGCCAGAGCCGCCGTTGTTCGTCGTCGCGATCAAGGAAGGGCAGGGCCACGATCAACATGTATCTTGAACATGATGTTCGTCAAGCATGTTATTGGTCGAGACGGGACCAGATTCGCGCTTTGGGTCGCTCGGGGTCTTCGAAGCGCCATCGTACCGTCGGCTGAACTACTCCCCATCCCCCCCCGTCCAGAGCAGCTCCCACCGGTCTGCGACTTGCGCCACCCGCCGGATCGCGTCCACGAGCTCCTCCCCGTCCGCGTCGGGCGGCACGTCACACCGCGCCACCAGCCACCCGTCCTCGTCGCGTGCGAGTCCCGACAGCTCTCCCAGATGGTTGGCGCGTAGCAGGCGCGCTGCCAGGTCTCTCACCTTGGGGGTGGCATCGAGGTCGTCCATGTTCGCCACCCGTCCCTCCACTCGCAGCCAGTCCTCCGCCGACGTCACGCGCACCCGGTGACGGCGCGCCCCGAGAGGCACACCGACGTAGATCGGCCCGTGCTCGGTTACCGCAAGCCCCGGCACGCCCGCCAGAACGTTTCGTACGTCCCGCAGCTGCATGGCTACTCCCAGTCCCCCGCGCCGAGATCCTGGCGCACGCCGAAGAACTCCTGCTCGAGCGCGTCGGCCTGCGTCGCGACCGCGCGGATCGCGCGGCTGATCCGGCCCGAGGGGTCCTCGTAGCCGACGAGCGGCATGTCGCACCGCAGGACCACAAACGGGCGCCGGCGGGAGCCGCGCGCCTCGAGGGTCACGACGACGCCGACCAGGGTCGACTGCCGCCGCAGGAAGCGCCCGGCCGTCCGGCCGTCCGCGAGGTCCGCCGCTCCCACCGGGCTCTTCACCCGTGCGTAGGCCCCTCGGCCGTCCCGCCGCGATCGCAGCGACACGTCCACCGGCTGGCGTCGGGGATGGCCGTCCGGCCCCGGAACCTCGACCTCGCCGATCCATCGTGGCTCGCGCTGCGGGCGGCGCACGTCGCGGAGCAGGCTCCGGACCGTGCCGTCCAGGGCGTCCCAGTCCATGTAGATGTCGGTCAGGAGCAGCAGCGGATCGCCCACCAGGTCGTTGTCCGGACCCTCGGTCGTCACGTCGAAGGCCGTTTTGAGCCGCTCCGTCGGGGGGGCGGGGTACCGAACCTCCCGCTGCATCCCGTCGGTCAGCGACACGCGCGAGGTCTCCTCCTCCACGCGCCCAAGCCCGTCGTGGACCAGGCGGAGGAAAAGGTCCATGCGACGATAGAGCTCGCGGAGCTGAAGCGGCTCCACGGTGTCCAGCAGGTGCGGGTAGTGGACCTGCAGCCGGGTGAGGTCGTCGTCCGGTCGAAAACGACGATGCGCGAGGCTCCCGATGCGGTCGATGCGGCCGGTGCGCTGCTCGGTGGCCGAGCTGGTGTGGGCGATGCCGTAGTGGACCACGCGGCCGCAGAAGGTGTGCAGGTCCACCCCCTCCTGCAGCACGTCGGTGGCCACCAGCACGAGCGGATAGCCGGGCATCCGGAACTGGGTGAGCGCCTGGCTGCTCTTCGAGCTGCCCGACATCGCCAGGGCGGGGGACTGCCGCGAGAGGTGGGCCTGGAAGTAGACGCGCAGGTCGGCGAGTTCCGTCTTCCCGACGCTCGAGAAGTTCACGTCCACGATCAGGCGGTGGTGCGTTGCGAGGGACGAGAGCTCGTGCCAAGCGTTGTGGGCGCGGGCGCCGTCCCGCTGCGTGTGCAGGCGTTCGAGGAAAGCCCCGGCGAGGGTCTCGGTGCCGATCCGCACCTCCGCTTCGCCCGGCGAGAGCACCCCGAGGAGCCTCACGGCGGTGAGCCAGAGATCCACGAAGGGATGCCCGAGGCGTAGGGTCGAGGCCATGAGCTCGCGGCGGACCTCACGCTCGGCGAGCGCGCTGCCGCCCCGGATTGCCCCCGCGCCTGGCCAGAGGTGGTCCCCGAGCGGGGAGGCGCGGAGCAGCGAGAAGAAGGTGCCGCGCGCGAGCCATTCCGGTCCGCCGGGATCCCCGTGCCAGGGCGACTTGCGCGCCCGGTACAGGCGTTGGCGGGCCTCGCGGGCGACACGCCCGACCGCGTCGTCCTCCCTTCCGCGCAGCTCGAGGGCGGCGGCCTGCCACGCCTCGAAGTAGTGGCGCGGGCCCGGCGTCGCGACCTCGGGGAAGAACCGCCGAACCTCCGTCACGAGTCCGTCGGCGTGCGCCGCCGCCCACGCCGCGACCTTTGCCGCGTCGTCGCCGAAGAGCCAGGCCACGTGGTTGTCGTGGAAGAAGATCGACCAGGGGTGGGTCCCTCGCTGGAACGTCTCCTTGCGGAGCTTCGCGGCGACCTGGTGCGCCTCGATCCCCGAGCCTCGGAAGAACCAGGCGAAGAAGCTGTTGGCGCCCCCCGTGTCGTCGTCGTCGTCGCCGCTGTCGGCGACGGGCCGGGCGACGTCGGCATTCCGGCGCGTCTCTCGCCACGCATCGAGCCACCCGTCCAGCTCCGCGCGGGCGCCGCTCGGCGCCTCCTCCAACACGCGGGCGATGAGCAGGCCGTCAAGGCGCTGCGCCACCTTCCCGGCCAACTCCTCGGTGGTACGGACGCGCCGCACGAAGATCAGCGTCTTGTCTCCCGCGGCCGCCCAGCGGGCCACCTGCTCGGCCACCTGGTCCATCTTCGGGTGGGGCGGGGAGGTGCGAAACGTGGTCCGGTAGCTTCGGCAGATCCGGTCGACGATCCCGGAGTCGACGCCCTGCCGTTCCGTCGCGTCGGTGGTCTGATCGTCGCCGTCGTAGGCCGGCTGCGGCACCTTCTCGACCCGGTTGGCGATGGTCTCCGAGAACGACTCGAACGACGACAGCATCCCCATCTGGAAACTGGGCAGGAAGCTGCCGTCCGCCGCGCGCGCCCCGGTCTGGTGGAGGAGCTCGACCACGCGCTTCTGCACCAGCGCGACGACCAGCTTCTCACGGTCGGATGCGAAGGAGAGGCGCTCGTCGTAGCGCTCGATTCCGCCCTGGCGCCACTCCTGGCGGTACTGGTTCTTGGTGAGCCCGGCACCGAGCTGCGCCCCGTCGGGCCGCAACTCCTGTAGCCGACGAACGACGTAACGCCGGGCGATCTCCTTGCGGGCATCCTCACCTCCCGGCCCGCCTGCGAGCGAGCTGAGGTGCGCGCCGACCGAGGCCGGGAGGTCGGGATGGAGGTCGAGGCCGAAGACCTGGGCCTGGCGCGTGAGCTCCTCGTAGCGGCGCTCCACGGGGGTGGCGGACAGGCAGAGCAGGCGGGCCACGTGCGGCATGGGCGGCGCAGCCCAGGGGAGGGATACGCCGGCAGGGCGACCACCGAGCGCGGCGGCGAGGGTCTGGTTGCGGGCGGCGCCGTGGCCGGCCCCGGCGCGCAAGTTGTGCGACTCGTCGCACACCACGAGGTCGAAGCTCGGGATCAGGAGGTTGAGCGCCGCGGCGTACACCCCCTTGAACGTGCCCTTGTCCTTGACCAGCACGTCCGGTAGGCGTGGGGGGAGGTGGGGAGCCAGCGCGACGAGCGCCCCCCAGCGCTCCTGCCACTCCTCGCGCTCCTCGCCCAGCGGGAAGGAGAACGAGGACATCGAGGCGAGCACGTCGCGATCGCCGTCGACCGCCATCTCCACGGCCAGCTCGTAGAGGCTCGGCGGCTCGACCAGCGGCCGCGCGGGCAGGTCCTGCCAGGTGCGCGCGCGGTGGTCGATCTGCTTCACGCACATCCGCGTGAACAGCTCGATCTCCTTCCGCCACTTCGCCTGCAGGCGTCCGCTCGGCACCAGGAACAGCACCCGCGCGTCCGGGTTCTGGTGCCGAAGCAGCGCCACCACGCCGAGCGCGACGTAGGTCTTGCCCATCCCGACCTCGTCGGCCAGCCAGACCAGGCGCCGCTCGGCGAGGCGGTTGTAGAGCGCCACCGCGCCGCGGAGCTGGGCCGGCGCGACCTGCGCGAGGTTGGCGTCGTCGGGCCGAACTCCCCGGAAGTCCAGAAGGTCCGCGGCTGATCGTTCGTCGATCCGCTGCCAGGTCATGCGTCTCCCTCTCCGGCCCACCAGCGTTCGAGCCACCAGCGGAACGAGCCGGGTGTCTCGTCGGGCGGATCTTCGATGGTGGCCCAGGCCTCCTCCAGCCGGCTGATTCGGTCGCGGAGCGCGGCGGTCGCGGTCGGCCGGTCGGACAGGAGACGGGGGCGGCGCCGCTCGGCGAGGCCGAGAAGCTCTCTGGCGGAGAGCCCAAACACCACCCGACGCACCGCGTCGGGCGCTTGCTCTCCCAGCACCTTGTCCAACAACGTACCGACGCTGTCGTGCCGGGCGCCGAGCAGCCAGGCCTCCGCGGCGGCGTCCTCGTCCTGCGCGAACGCGTCCTCGAGGCGGGTGCGGAGGATGAAGAAGCCGTGAAGGATCCCGGCGAAGGAGTCGAACATCGTCGGCCCACCCTCGTCGGCCGTCGCGGCCACCGCGGTAGGTGCCTCGGGATCTTCCCCTCCGAGCGCGAGCCGCTTCTCCAGGTTGTCGGCCCGCTGGGCCTCGGAGAGCAGCGACCAGTGGCGAAGGATGTCCGCCGGGGTGAGGTCGCGGGCGACGAGCGAGGGCCGCTGCGCGAGGCCGTGCTCCTCCACGAGGACGTGGATGCGCGCGCTCCCAGTGCCCCAGGCGGCAATCACGTTGCCGGTCTCGAGCTCTCCCGCGAGCCAGGCCGCGGCCTCCACCGGGAGTCGAACCCATGGCCCGGCGTCGGGCACATCCACCCCGGCGCGCGCCTCCCCGCCGGTGACGGCGGTCGCCGGGCCCAGGTAGACCCGGCCGGGGGCACCCGTGAGGCGGGCCGCGGCCGCTCCCGACTCCCAGTCGAAGCGCACGCGCAGGGAGATGCCGGGGAGCGCCTCGTCCTCGGAGGTCACGGTCTCCGCTGGGGCGGGCTCCCCGCCGGCCCCGATGGGCTCCAGCCATCGTGAACCGTCGCTCGTGACCCGGAGGATCGCCGTCTCCACGTTCGACGCCGGGGCTGGGGTGAGCCAGCCGGCGTGGCCGCGGATGGAGAGGTTCGGCGAGCCGGCCAGCGTCCAGGTGCGCTTCGTGGCCACGTGCGTGTAACGGAGGACCTTCGCGTGGACGAAGCGGGTCGCGTCGCTGCCCTTCCCGAGGCGCAGATCGAGCGCGAGGTTCCCGAAGCGCGCCCCGGGCACCGCGCGAACGCCGTCGCGCCAGCTCGCGAGGGCGGCACCCTCCTGATTGCGGTCGACCGGGAACCACACCACGGTCTCGGTGGGGGCGAGCGTGCGCGCGAGCGCCGCGATGGGGGCGCCCTGTTCGTCGACGAAAGGCGCGAGAAGCTCGAGCCGACCGCCCGGCTCGACGTGACGCGCGAGGAACGTGTCGAGCGGTTCCCGCCCGAGCCAGAGGCGGGGGAGACCGGTCCCCGCCGTCAGCCGCTCGCGGACGAAGCGCTCGATGCGGTCCAAGGCGACGTGGCGGGTTCCCGTACCCTCCAGGGTGCCCATGGCGCCGAGCAGATCGAGCAGGTCCTCCCGAAGGGGCGTGGAGGCGCCGGCGTCCAGTCGCTCGACGTCGGCGACCTCCACGTTCCGCCACCACCCGGTGCGCGTGATGTTGGCCGAAGTCGTGAGGAAGACCAACGCGGTCGGCGCGGTGGCGTCCTTCCCCTGGAGCAGGAGGAGGGCGTGCTTCGCGTGGACCACGCCACGGCCCCACCCGACCGGGACGGCACGGACACGCTGGCGGAGCGGCCCATCGGCGCGCAGCCCGCTCGCGTCGTAGAGCACCAGCACCTCCGGCAGCGTCCGGAGCGCCTCCTCCAGCAGGAGCCGGCGGATGGCCGGGCTCCCGCGTCCGTCCACGCCACACAGCGGGGCGAGGATGGCGTCCTCGAAGAACTGAGGTTCGAGCTCGTACGCGAGGAACACCGCGGCGACGAGGCGGTCACCGCCCATCGCGTCGAGCACCTCGTCGGTCAGGACGCGCGGCTCTGGGATCACGGCTTCAGGCATGCTGCCCGTCCTCCCACGCCACGACGAGCCGACGGAGCGGATCGAGGTAGTAGCTGTGGATCAGGTCGCGCTCACGGGCCTCCCGGGAGGGCAGGGAGCCCTGCTCGTCGCCGAGGCGCACGTCCAGGCGGCCGTCGGCGAGCTCGACCCAGGGCGCGCCCCCCCGCCGTCTCATCGTGCGTCCGTTCAGGTCGATCACCGCGAGCACGGCGTCCTTCCACGCTCCAGCCACCAGCGCGTCCCGGATCGCCGCGAGCGCGCGAGGCACCTCCGGCCCCGGGTACACCTCCCGTACCGGGCCGGCGAGCACCGCGTCGGTGGCGGCCGCGGCGCTGGCCACCGGCTCGTCCCACACGCTTTCCACTTCGGCCACGACGTCGTCCAGCGTCTTCCTATCGCGGCTCAGGACCCAGCTGAACAGCCCCTCCATCGGCGCGAGGAGCCGCTCGGCGGCCACGATGTCCTCGAGCGGCGTCGCGACGCCCGGGAGTCCGGCCGCGCGGGCCCGCTGCCCGAGGAGCACCACCCGCGGCAGGTCCACCCCCTCCCGGAGCGAGGCGTCGGCCTGCGCGCGCCAGAGCTCCACGAGGGCCCCCTGCGGCGCGCCGCCGGGCTGCCCACCGTACAACACGTGGTCGCGGTAGAGGGGCACCTCCGCGGGATCGAGGTGGCGGCCGTGCACCCCTGCCAGCGTCCGGGCGAGCTCCGCATCCGCCAGACCGGGCTCGAAGCCGCGCTCGTCCTTCAGGATCTCGGTGATGCGCTTCGCGAAGGGGGCGAGTCGCGGCCCGAACGTGCCCGTCCATAGGACGTGCGCGGACGGCAGGAGCGCGCGGCGGACGCGGTCGAGGAGGCGACTCGCGCCAGCGGGCGAGGAGATCTGGCCCCACACGCCTGCGGCTTCCTGCGCGTTGAGGATCCGCCGATCGCGGCCGCGGCCGAGGTGAATCGGCTGCCTACCTTGCTCGCTCTCCCGCAGGTGCGCGCGGACCTGGTTGAGCCCGCGCACCTCGGAGGCGCCCGTTGCCGCGGGGTAGAGCACGCGGCTGTAGGCGATCAGTTGCTCGGCGCGGAAGAGGGGCTCGATGTCGGCCTCGGCGAGGCGCCCGTCCTCCACCCGCTCGCGGTACAGGCCGGCCATCACGAGCAAGGAGGTCCAACCGCGGAGGTCCCCGGAGACGGTGGTGACGTTGCCGATGAGGCGCCGTCCGAGGCGGGACCAGATTGGCAGGAGCCCGAGGGGGTCGCGGGAGCCCTGGATGCGCTCGTCAGGGGCCAGGGCGGTGAGGAACGTGCGGGAGGCGGGCATCGGCGCGGAAGTGTACGCGAGCGCGGGGCGATGGCGGCGGAAGTCGTCGGAGTGCTGGAGCGGCGCGCGTGCCCGATTGAGCCCCTTTCGCCGGTGGGCGACGGCCCCTATGCCGGCGCGGCGACGACGCTCGGGTGGAGCGCGCCTACCACCCGCCCCCCACCCCCCCATACCCCCCCATGTCCGCCCGCGTCCCGTCCACGTCCCGCTGATCAGGATCTCCCGCGTCCACCGCCGGGCTCCCTTCCCCGAGGTGCAGGTCGTCGTTGGTGGCGTCCTTGTCCAGGCTCAGTGACACGAAGTTCGGCGACACTGAGAGGTTGCCATCCAACCCGGCTTGGAAAGCTACACCGAAGGCGTCGGCGGTGATACTTCCGTAGACGTCGGTCCACCGCACGCTCCAGGTAGACGGCGTGCCCACCGCAGCGCCGACGTCGTAGAGCCCCCATTCGTTGCCGACGATCACGGAGTTGGTGATCTCCACCGTCCCGGTGCCCTCGGTGATGACCGCCGCCTCGGCGTCCACGATGGTGACGTTGGCCAGACGGAGGCTGCCCGCCTTGCCCGCCACCCCGTAGAGGTAGATGCCGCCCGCGTCCCACGCGGCCTTGGTGCCGTCGATGATCACGTTGGACACGTCGACCTCGGCGAGGTTGGCCATGATCGCCGGGCCCACGTTGCCGTGGTTGCCCAAGAACCGCAGCCGTCGGCCGGTGAGGTGGACGCCCCCGGCGAGCCCCACCCCGGCGCCGTAGGCCGCCTCGTTGTCCACGAAGTCCACGTCGGTGAGGTCGGCCTCGCCGTGGTTGACGTAGAGCCCGCCACCCAGACCGAAACGGACCGTGACCTCGGTCTGCGTCGGCTCCCCGGTGTAGTCGATCTCGTAGAGCGGGAGTGCGTTGCCGCTGAATTGGACGTCGCGCAGGCTGATCCCCGCCCCGCCGTCCACCAGCATGCCGCCCCCGCGCCGCTCCTCCTGGTGCAGGACGTAGTCCCGCGTCCCGTCGTTGTACACCCCTTCGTAGGTGTACACGTGCCCCGACCCGCCCACGATGGTGAAGCCCTCGATCGCGGAGTCGACGGTCTGCTTCCCCGTCACCGTGAGCACTGACGTGGCGCCGGTCCCCAACAGGGTGGTTGCGGCGCTCCCGTGGCGCGACCGGAGCACGACCTCGCCGGCGCCGAGGTCGAGGTCCTCCATCCAGATGCCGTCGTCCACCCACACACACCGCGGGGCGCGGGCGAGGGCCTCGGCGACGCGCACCACGGGGGTGTCGAGCCCCCCGGTCGCCCCCTCCGCTCCCGTCTGGGCCACGAACACCGGGCTCCCGGCATCCGCGTCGTCGCAGTCCAGGTCGTTGGCGACCCGCCCTGCGTAAAGACCGCAGGTGTAGCCGGGCGCGGTGGCGTCGCCGCTGCCGTCGGCGTCCCGGTCGGGCCAGCTCGCGGTGAGCGCTTCCAACCCGTCGTCGGCGAGGCCGTCGCAATCGTTGTCCCGCCCGTCGCAAGTCTCGTCGTTGCCCGGGAACACCTCGGCGTCGGCGTCGTCGCAGTCGCCGCTGGCGGGGGCGGTGCCGTCGGGCGGCATGCAGGTCGCGACGCCCGCGCCGACCCCGAACCCGTCCTGGTCCGCGTCCGCCCACCAGAGGCGATCGGGATCTTCGTCGACGGTGCCGTCGCCGTCGTTGTCCAGTCCGTCGCACCCGTCAACGATCTCCGGCGCCGCCGACCCGGAATCGGGCGATACGTCGGGCGCACAGGCCAGCAGGAGCCACATCGGCGCTGGGCCTAACCCGACGCCCGACCGGGGCGTGGCCGCTCCGGTCGTCCTCCCGACGGCGCGGTATCCTCCCGCGGTGGAAGTCCGTCTCGTCCGCTTCGTGCTGCTCAGGGGCCTCGGCGCGATCTACCTCGTGGCGTTCCTCTCCCTCGCGGTGCAGGTGCTCCCGCTGATCGGGAGTCGAGGGCTGCTCCCGGCGGCGAACTTCCTCGCGCGGGTGGCGGAAGCCGGCCACGCGGCCCGACTCCCGGGCCTGTTCTGGATCGACGTGTCGGACCCGGTGCTGGTCGGCGGGGCGTGGCTGGGGGTGGTCCTCGCGGCGGTGGTGATGTTCGGCCTGGCCAACGCGCCGATGATGGCGGCGTTGTGGTTCCTGTACCTCTCGTACGTGCACATCGGGCAGACCTGGTACGGCTTCGGGTGGGAGACGCTGTTGCTGGAGGCAGGCTTCCTGGGGATCTGGCTGGCGCCGCCCTGGGACCCGCGCCCGCTCGGCGCGGATCCGGCCCCCCGGTGGGTGGTGTTCCTCTATCGGTGGCTCGTCCTGCGCCTGATGTTGGGGGCCGGCCTCATCAAGCTGCGGGGGGACGCCTGCTGGCGGGATCTGACCTGCCTGGACACCCACTTCGAGACCCAGCCGCTGCCCAACCCGCTCTCCCCGTGGTTTCACGCGCTGCCTGGGTGGGTGCATCATGGGATGGTGGGGTGGAACCACGTCGTCGAGCTGATCCTCCCCTTGTGGTGCCTGGGCCCCCGGCCGGCCCGCCTCGTGGCGGGGATCCTGATGATCCAGTTCCAGCTCACGCTCGTGCTCTCGGGAAACCTGTCCTTCCTCAACTGGCTGACCATCGTGCTGTGCCTGGCGCTGTTCGACGACGGCCACCTCGCCCGGGTGCTGCCTGGTCTGGCGCGGCGCTTGCCCGCGGAGGCGGTCGCCGGTCCGCTGCGACGGGGCGTCGTGTACGGCGTGGTGGCATTGGTGGCGGTGCTCTCGGTCCAACCGGTGCGCAACCTGCTCTCCTCGGAGCAGGCGATGAACCGGAGCTTCGGGGCCTGGCACCTCGTGAACACCTACGGTGCCTTCGGGTCGGTGGGGTCCGATCGGGACGAGATCATCCTGGAGGGGACGGCGGACGGGGTGACGTGGCGGGAGTACGCGTTTCCGTGCAAGCCGGGCGACGTGATGCGCCGGCCGTGTGTGATCGCGCCTTTTCAGCCCCGGCTGGACTGGGAGATGTGGTTCGCGGCGCTGCAGTCGCCGGAGGACCACCCCTGGCTGGTGCACCTGATGTGGAAGCTCCTCCAGGGACACCCCGAGGCGGTGGCGCTGCTCGACGGGAACCCGTTTCCGGACACGCCGCCCATCGCGGTGCGCGCCGAGCGCTATCGGTACCGTTTTGCCCGGGGCGACGAGCCGGGATGGTGGGTCCGCGAGCGGCTGGGCCCCTACATCCGGCCGCTCAGCGCGGACGACCCGGAGCTGGTCGAGCTGGTCGAGGCCAGGGGGTGGTGAGCGGCTACCGGCACAGTCCGGCGAAGGCGACGGTGTTCTGCTCGATGAGGTCGGTCAGCCCGGGGGCATCGGCGGGATCGAGCGGGAGGGTCTCGCCGGGATCGGTGAGCGGCGCGTAGAGCGCGTAGGCGCCGTCGTAGACCAGGTGCCGGCTGCCGTCCTCGGACACGACACCGTGGACCTCGGCGCCGTCCTGGCAGGCCAGCTGGGAGATGGGGCCGGGGGCGTCCTGCCAGACCGAGGCCACCTCGATCTCCGCGGGGACCGGGAGGTCGAGCAGCTCGAGCAGCGACGGGAGGAGGGTCGCGCCGGTGGTGGCCCGCCCGACGTCCTGCGCGGGCGCGCCGGGCCAGGAGAGCCAGGCGAAGCCGGACGTCTCCGGGGCGTTCAGCGTCTGGGCGTGGAGGTATCTCGGCACGCCGTCGTGGACGCGCCCGTCGTTCTCGCCGTGGTCGGCGGTGACGAGCCAGACGAGCCGATCGCCCAGACCGGCATCGTCGAGCCCCGCCGAGAAGGCGCCGAGGGCGTCGTCGATACCCGCGGCGAGGCAGCGTTGGACGGCGCGGATTCCCGCATCGCACGCGCGCTGCTCGGCGTCGGTCCAGCGCGCGGCGTCCTCCCAGAAGGCGTCCTCCTGCAGGTCGCTCGGGCAGAGCGCGAGGGCCGCCTCGGCGTCGGCGCGACACCGCTCGGAGAGGGCGCCGTCGTAGGCGTCGTGGGTGTCCATCGTGTGGACCCACGCGAAGACCGGCTGCCCGGGCGTCGCGGTGGTGGTGATCCAGGGCAGCGCGCCGTCGACGAGCTGGGTGTGGGCGATCGGAACGGTCCCGGGGATGGACTTGTCCATCACCGCGCAGCCGTCGGTCAGGCCGGTGAGGGTGCCCACGATCGCGTTGGCGCTGTTGCACCAGGTGGCGTGTCCGGCGTCGGCGAACAGCCGCGCGATGGGCGGGGTGTCCTCGGGGATCCCGCCGCTCATCGTGTCCATCACCGGCGCGATGCCCCAGTTGCGCAGGTGATGACCGGTGGCCACCGTGGTCATGGTGGGCCACGTCCAGTTCGATGAGTTCCAGTGCCGGTCGAAGGTCAGACCCTGGGCGTGCATGGCGCCCGAGAGGAAGGGCATCACCTCGGGCGACAGGTAGTCGGCCCGGAACGCATCCAACGTCACCACCACCACCACCGGGTCGGCGGGCGGCACCGGCGCGCCTCCGGCCGCCGCCTCGCTCGGCTCGGCCCCATCGACCACGCAGCCGGCCAGCAGCACCAGAAGCGGGAGGAGTCGACGCGGCATGGTGAGAGGGTAGGTCCCGCGGCGCCGGCCTGAGTGTCATAATTTCCACAAAGTCGCGAAATTCGGATCCGAACGTCGGCGCTGACCCCCTAGGGGACCGGGCGCTCCCCGTCCCACAGCAGGTAGGTGACCCCCGTCGACCCGCCGAGCCACGCCGCCTCGAGCTGGGCACGGTCGTAGGTGAGGGCCACGTGCCCGTCGTCGTGCGCGGCGGGGTCGTTGACGAGGGCATCGCCGTCGCCGTCGAAGCCCCGCAGCACCAGCAGGTGGCCGTTGGTGGAGTCGATGGCGGCGCCGTCGATGTCGCCGCGCTCCCAGGCGGCCGAGAGGACCACCGGGACCCCCGCGGCGATCCAGGGCTCGAGGTCGTCCAGGCTGTCGAACCAGCCCACTTCGCCGGACAGGCCCAGGGACGCGGCGTAGGCCACGTTGAAGGGCCAATTGCCGTTGCCCCCGTAGACCTCGTCCCAGGTACCCTCGGCCGCTTCGGGCACGGTGACGTCGAGGGCGGCGTTTCCGGTCTGTGTGGCCCAGTAGGCCAGCACCATCGAGATGGAGGTGGGGCTGCACCAGGCCTCGCCCGCGTCGAACTCCATCTGCGAGCGGGTGGGCACGTCCAGCGCGATCCCCCACGCCGCGCCTTGCGGGCCCGGCCCGGGGCCGGCGTCGGTGTCGGCGGCCGCGTAGCCGGCGCGGGACACGGTGGGGGAGGCGGAGCCGGTGGTGTAGAGCGTGAGCCGCAGGCGGGCGGCGTCGGCCGAACCGTCGAGGAAAACGGTGTCGGTCCAGACGTCCCCGTAGCGGTCGCCCGAGTCTTCGTAGGAGTGCCGGTCGACGGCGTCGTCGCCGGACGCCCAGATGCCGAGCTGGTACCAGGCCGACCAGCTCCCGCTCACCTGCACCTGGGTCTCGACACGGATCCACGTCCCCGCGGGGGTGGTGGCGTTCCACCAGGGCACGAGTCCGTCGAAGTCGATGCCCGGGGTGAGCACCGGCGAGGTCCAGGTGCCGAAGCGGAAGCTCCCGCCGTTCATGGAGCCGTCGGCGTCGCTGCCGCTGTGGGCGGCGGCGAGGTCCAGGGTGAGCGTGGTGCCGGTGGTGACGGCGTCGGGGGTGCCCGCGGCCCAGCCCGCGCCCTCGACGCCGCAGCGCGCCCGGGCGGCACCCTCGGTGGCGCAGGCCACCCACGGGTCGGTGGGCGTGGTGTCGGTGGTGTCGGTGGGGCCGGTGTCGTCGGCGTCGTCGCTGTCGTCGGTGTCGGTGGCGGTGGGGTCACCGCCCGTGGGCGCGGCGTGCACCTTCCCCGTCCCTTCGGAGGCGCACGCGAGCAGCCAGAGCATCACGGCGCTCACTTCTTTCCCTTCTTCGGCGCCGGCTTGCCGGCCTTCTTGGCGAGGATCGCCTCCATCTCGTCCATGATGCGGTTCATCCGACGGGCGATGGCGTCGTAGGGCGCGGGGGTGGCCATGTCGACGCCGGCGCTCTTGAGCAGCACGTAGGGGTCGTCCGATCCGCCCGCCTTGAGCAGGGTGAGGTAGCGGTCCAGCGCCCCGGGCTTCTTGTTGATCACGTCCTCGGCGAGCAGCGAGGCCGCGGCGATGGAGGTCGCGTACTGGTAGACGTAGAAGTTGTAGTAGAAGTGGGGGATGAACGCCCACTCGTTGCCGTCCACCGGGTCGATGCGGGTGACGCCCTGCTTCGCCCCGTAGTACCGCTCGAGCAGGTCCAGGTAGGTGGCGCTCAAGGAATCGCCCGTCAGCGGCTCGCCTTTCTCCACCTGGGTGTGGATCGCGAGCTCGAACTCCGCGAACTGGGACTGCCGGAAGTAGGTGGTGCGCAGGCCCTCCAGCGCCATCCCCAGGTAGTAGAGCTTCTCGTCGTCCGAGGTGGACTTCTTCAACATCGTCTCGAGCAGCATCGCCTCGTTGAAGGTCGACGCGATCTCGGCGAGGAACGTGGCGTAGTCGGCCTTGGGGTAGGGCTGGGCCTTGGCGGAGAGCACCGAGTGCAGCGCGTGACCCCACTCGTGCGCCAGCGTGGACACCGACTCGTAGTCCCCGGTGTAGTTCATCAGCACGAAGGGG
>JAYVAS010000438.1:0-12117 GCA_043750895.1 Pseudomonadota bacterium | reverse complement strand
AGCCCCGCCTGCCGTGCGACTTCGGCGGCGAAGTCGTCCGACTTCTTCACGAGGCCCTCGCCCATCACGAACCGCACGAAACGCCGGATCTTGATGTTCTCGCCGATGGCGGCGATGCCCTCCTTGACCACCGTCTCGATCGACTTCGAGTCGTCCTTGACGAACTTCTGGTCGAGCAGGCAGATGTCCTCGAACCACTTGGAGAGCCGGCCGTCCACGATCTTGGCGGCGATGGCCGGGGGCTTCCCCTCGGCGATGACGCGCTCGAGCTGGACCGCGCGCTCCCGCTCGACCACGTCGGCCGGGACTTCGTCACGGCTGACGTACTCGGGGGACGCCGCTGCGATGTGCATCGCGATGTCCCGCACGATGGCGCGGAAGTTCTCGTTCATGGCGACGAAGTCGGTCTCGCAGTTGACCTCCAGCAGGACGCCGATGCGGCCCCCGGCGTGGATGTAGGCTTCGACGACGCCCTCGGCCGCGACCCGCCCGCCCTTCTTGGCGGCCGAAGCGATGCCCTTGGCCCGAAGCCAGTCAACCGACTTCTCGATGTCGTCGCCGTTCTCGGCGAGCGCCTTCTTGCAGTCAAGAATGCCGGCGCCGGTGCGCTCGCGCAGATCCTTGATCATTTCCATGGACGGCATGAAATCTCCAGGGGTCAGTGACTTCGGATGACCTACGCCTCGTCGGCGACGGCCTCTTCGGCGTAGGTGCCGCGACGAACGACCTCGGGACCAGCCCCACCGTCGTTGCTGACGGTGGCAGCGGCCTCGGAGCGGCCCATCGAGACGCCTTCGGCCGCGGCATCCGCGATCGCGGAGATGAACAGACGGATCGACTTGATCGCGTCGTCGTTCCCGGGGATGACGTAGTGGATGCCGTCGGGGTCGCAGTTGGTGTCGCAGAGGGCCACGACCGGGATGCCCAGCTTGGTGGCCTCGAGCACGGCGATGTGCTCCTTACGGGGGTCGATGACGAACAGCGCCCCCGGGAGGCCGCGCAGGTCCTTGATCCCACCGAGCGACTTCTCCATCTTCTCGATCTCGCGATCGAGCTGGAGGACTTCCTTCTTGGTGAGGGACTCGAAGCGGCCTTCGGTGCGGGCCTTGGTGAGCGTGTTGAGGCGCTCGATCGACTTCTTGACGGTCTGGAAGTTCGTCAGGGTGCCGCCGAGCCAGCGGTCGTTGACGAAGAACTGCTGAGCGCGACCGGCCTCTTCGGCGACGATGTCGCGAGCGGCGCGCTTGGTGCCGACGAACAGGATGGTCTGCCCGCGGGACACGATCGAGGAGATGAAGTGGGAGGCTTCGACCAGCGCCTTGGCGGTCTGCTGGATGTCGATGATGTGGACCCCGTTCTTCTGGCCGTAGATGTACGGCTTCATGCGGGGGTTCCAACGACGGGTCTGGTGGCCGAAGTGCACACCAGCTTCAAGAAGCTCACGGAGGGAGACAGACATGGATGATCACCGTGCGGCAATGCCGCGAGTTGTGGTTGACGTCCACCGGCGTTGCGACCCGACCCGGGAGAATACCCAGGCACCGGGGGTCGCGACGTGAACCCGGTGTGCTTGTTGCCCAGAAGGGCCGCGCCCGTCTATCGGAGCGAAAGGCCAAAGGCAAGGGATACGGGCCGGTGGGATCGCAGAAGCAGGGCGGCGGCCGGGCGCCGCGTGTAATCCGCGTCCTACTTCGCCTTGCAGAGCTGGAAGTCGGCCGAACAGGAGAGGGTGACCGCCTGACCGGCGCGCACCGTGACCCGCCCGGCGGAGATCGCCGCCTCGCCCCGGAACCGCGCCTTGATCTTGTAGTCCCCCGCCGGGACCGCACCCAGTCCGACGCGGCCGGTGGGCCCCTCGAGCCAGACCTCGTCGGCGTCCCCGCTCACCGAGACCGAGCCACCGGCGGGGCCGGCCGGGGGCGTCTCCTTGGGCGTGGCCGCCTTGGTGCCGGTCGGGGTCACGGGAGGCGTCACCTTGGTGGTGACCGGCGTCGATACGACCACCGGGGTCCCCACCGGAGCCGTGCGCGTCGCTGTGGCCACGGGGGTCTCCCCTGTCGGCGTCACCCCGACCGCCGGCGGGACCAGCGGCGGAGTCACGGTGGCGGTCGGCGCCGCGTCGACGACGGGCGTCACGGGCGGGCCGGTCCCGGTGGGCGACAGGAACCGCTCCCCGTCATCCGCCGGCTGTGGCCCCCACAGCGCGTAGAGCAGCCCACCCAGGACGAGCAGGATCGTGGCGATGGTCGTGAACCCCGCCACCCCGAGCCCCAACAGGGTGGCGAGCAGGCTGCGCGCGGGCTTGGGTGACGGCGCGAAGCGCTCGTCGTCCGGCATGATCGAGAGGTCGGTCGCGATCACCGTCGCGTTCGAGGCGAGCGGCGGGAGGCTCGGCGGCGGCGGGACGGTGCGCGCCGACTCGGGACGAATCGGGGGGGGCGCGAGGAGGTCCGGCACCACGGTCCGCCCGGACTCCGCCAGCTCGCCCGTGGCGTAGGTCTGGGTGGACACGTGACCCGCCGACGGCGAGAACCCGGGACTGACCGACGCGGTGAGGTTGGCGCGCTGGCGCAGCTCCTCGACCGAGGTGGGGGCGAGCGTGGGCCACGGTTCGGTGACCGAGCCCTCCAGTACCTGACGGAGGGTGGCGCAGTCGGGGATGCGCTCCTCCCGCCGGTTCGAGAGGCAGCCCACGATGGCGTTGCGCAGGCGCACCGGGATGTCGGGGTTGACCTGTTCCGGGGGGGTGTAGGTGCCGGCCGCGAGCGCCGAGAAGATCGCGAGCACGTCCCCCTGGTCGAAGGGGGAGACGCCGGTGCACAGCTCGTAGAGGATGCAGCCGAGCGCGAAGATGTCGGCGCGCTGATCCACCGTCTTGGCGTCCCGTACCTGCTCGGGCGCCATGTAGGCCGGGGTGCCCATCGTCATGCCCGACCGGGTCTGGGCGCGCCCGCCGCTCTCGTCCTCGGAGAGGATCTTGGCCAGCCCGAAGTCCGAAACCTTGGGGACGATGACGCCGTCGTCCCCGATCTCGAGGAGCACGTTCCCGGGCTTGAGGTCCCGGTGGATCAGCCCGACCCGATGCGCCCGGGAGACCCCCATCAGGATGCCGCGAAACACATCCTCGGCCTGCGCGAGCGTGGGTCGGTTCTCCCGGAGCCAGCGGTCCAGCGGCGGACCCTCGATGAACTCCATCAACAGACCCGGCGCGCCCGCGACGTCGATCACGTCGGTCACCGCGACGATGTTGGGGTGCCGCAGCGCCGCCTGCACCCGGCCCTCCTGGACCAGCCGCTCCCGAATGGCGTTGCCGCTGACGTGGAGCACCTTCAGGGCGTGGGTGGTGCCGAGGGTGTTGTGGCGCACCCGGTAGACCGTGGCGACGCCACCCTCCCCCAGCTCGACCTCGACGGTGTAACGATCGACCACCTGACCGCGTTTCAGGAACACGCGGCGGCCCCTACCACTGACCTACGACCACCGCGCCGACCCCGAGCCCGAGCGCCGCCACCCCGGTGCCGACCGACGCGAAGAACAGCGAGTTGGAGCGCCCGCGCAGGGCGTCGAGGTCTTTGGGTGCGACGTCGTCGCCGTAGTAGGACTGGTAGGCGGCGTTGCTGACGAGCCAGGTGCCACCCGCCGCCGCCGCCGCCACGCCCGCGCCGATCACGAGGGGGATGCTGGTGCGCGGCTTCTTCTCGACCACGGGGCCGGTCGCCACGCCGGGCGCGGACGCCGTGTAGTCGAAGATCGGCTCCCCGGGCCAGAGATAGGCGCTCGCGGGGATGGACCCGTCGGCGCGGATCCACTGGGTCACCACCGGGCGACTGACCGGCCGGGCCGCCCCGGGCCGACCGTCGATCTCGATCTGGCCGTCCGATGGGCGGGGGACCGCCGCCTCGCCGCCGGACAGCGGATCCTGCTGCAGGTACCGGTCGCGGACCGGATGCTCGGCCGGGACCAGCGCCTCGGGGAACTGGTAGTTGGGCTCGATGGCCCGCGCCGAGGCGAAGGCCGCGGTGGCCCGGACGACGTCGTTGTCGACGAAGGCCCTGAGCCCCTCGGCCCGATGCAGCCGGGCCGCGAGCGAGCGGGGCAAGGCCTCGCGGAGGCACCCCACCTGCTCGGTGGCGCGATCCGTGGCGGTGCGGAACGCACCGAGGTCCATGCCGCCGAACGCGCTCTCGGCGTCCTCCAACGCGGTCTGCACATCGGCGCTGGAGGCGGGACACGATGCCGAGGCGACGGCGACGAAGAGGGCGAACATCTGGTCCATTCTCACACGCCCGGGCGCCCGGGGCCACCGGTGTGGCGCGCACGGGTCCGCCGTGCGAGGATGGCCGCAGCATGCTCCTCCTCCTCAGCGCCTGCACCTTCATCTCCGCCAAGGACCACGAGGCCCGGCTCCTCGCCCTGGGGGGCGCCGACACCGACACGAACGACACCGACACCTCAGGCCCGCTGGGTGTGGACTCGATGATCCCCGACTACGGGACGGACGCCGGAGGCACCGTCGTGGTGGTCACCGGCGGACCGTTCGACGACACCTCCGAGGTCTACTTCGGCACCGGACGCGCGGACGTGGTCAGCGTCACGGCCACCGAACTGACGGTCCGCACCCCGGCCAGCGCGACCGACGGCCCGGTGTCGGTCACCGTGGCCAGCGGCGGGGAGTCCCTCCAGCGGGACGCGGCCTACACCTACTGGCCCGACGCCACCGGAGCGGTGGGGGCCACGGGCGAGCTCATCTGGTACACCGGCGTGGGGGGCTACTGGGGCGAGAAGGACAAGGACTACGGGCGGTCCACCATCCGCTTCGTCGAGGCCTTCGACTACGAGTACTTCCGCTACTGGGCTCCCGAGCTCGACACCTGCGTCCGGATCACCGGCGGCACCAAGGAGTACACCTACGACCCGGTGCCCGTCGCGATCGACGCCCGCGGGGGAACGGTCACCCAGCGGGCCGACTCGACGGCGATCGACCTGACGTGGAGCTCCGCGGAGGAGCGGTACACCGCCTACGACCTCGACGCAGACCAGTTCGCCGGCGGCGAGGCCTACGACATCGTCCTGTCGGGCGCCCCCGGTCTGCCCGACATGGAGATCCCCGACGCCCTCCCGTTCCCGGCGCCCTTCCTGGTCACCTCCCCGAACATCTTCGCCGACAACCTGCCGCAGATCACCGAGGACCAGCACCTCGAGTGGAACACCGACAATCCCGGCGACGCCATGCTCGTGCAGCTCGGCATGCTCACCGCCGACGGCAGCGCGTTCGATCAGGAGCTGTACTGCGCGCTCCGCGACGTCGGTTCGTTCACCGTGCCCGAAGGCGCGTGGACGCGTTGGGCGCCGGGCCGCGTGATGAACATCCTGTTCGGCCGCTACAACAGCGGCGACGGGCTCATCCCCTGGAACAACGGCACCATCGCCACCGCGGCGAGCACCTGGAACTACGGCGCGGCCACCACCCGCTGAGCGGGGCGGCCACCGCCGGTGAGTACTGCGGTTACGCCGGCGCCTCGACGCCCTCCTCGTAGCAGCACTTCTTGAACTTCTGCCCCGATCCGCAGGGGCAGGGATCGTTCCGACGAATGCCCTGCTCGGCCGCGTAGAGGCGCGCCTCGGCCCCCTTGGCCGGGAGGCTCCGCGGGGGTGCGGTGAGCACCGGCAAGGGCTCGTAGTCGGGGAGCTGGGGCTCCTGCTCGCGGTTCAGCTCGCTCTCGAGGTCTCCCGAGGCGAGCCGCCGGGCCGTGGACTTGGAGGGCGCGGACGCCGCGGCGTCGGCCACCTGGAGCTGCATCCGCAGGAGCCGGCTGACCACCGCCTCGTCGCGGAGCGAGTTCATCATCTGGAAGAAGTGGTAGGCCTCCTTCTTGTACTCGAGCAGCGGGTTGCGCTGCCCGTAGCCACGCAGCGAGATGCCGTCCCGCAGGCGATCCATCGCGAGCAGGTGGTCCTTCCAGAAGGAGTCGGCGAACTGGAGGAGCAGCATGCGCTCGAGCTGGCGCATCGCCTCCTCGCCGACTTCGGCCTCCTTGGCGGCGTACGCGGCGAGGGCGTCGGTCCGCGCCTTCTCCCGGACCTCGTTGCGCGACCACTCGCGGATCGCGGCGGGCTCCTCCTCCCACTTCACCGTGTAGATCTCCTCCAGACGTTTGACCAGGTCGGTGGTGTTCCACGCCTCGGGGGAGGCCCCCTCGGGCACGAACTCCTCCATCAGATCGCCGATCAGCGCCTCGATGGACTCGACCATCATCGCCCGGATGTTCTCCCCGGTGAGCGCCCGGCGCCGGAGGTCGTAGACCGCCTTGCGCTGGAGGTTCATGACGTCGTCGTACTCGAGGAGGTTCTTCCGGATGTTGAAGTTGTGCCCTTCGACCTTCTTCTGGGCCTCCTCGATCTGGCCGGTCAACATGCGGTGGGTGATGGGCTCGTCGTCCTTCAGGCCGAGGCGCTCCATCCACATCACGAGGCGATCCGACGCGAAGATGCGCATCAGGTCGTCTTCCAGCGAGAGGTAGAACCGAGACGAGCCCGGGTCACCCTGGCGACCCGACCGACCCCGGAGCTGGTTGTCGATCCGGCGCGACTCGTGCCGCTCGGTGCCGAGGATGTGCAGTCCGCCGACCTTCATGACCTCCTCGCGCTCGGCGGCGCACTGGATCTTGTACTTGTCGAGGGTGGTCTTCCACAGCTCGGGATCGATCACGCCAGGGCCGAGCTCGAGCCGGGTGAGCCCTTCGGGATCGCCACCAAGCTTGATGTCGGTGCCGCGGCCCGCCATGTTGGTGGAGATCGTGACCGCCTTGAGCCGGCCGGCCTGGGCGACGATCTCGGCCTCGCGGGCGTTGTTCTTCGCGTTGAGGATCTCGTGCGGGATGTTCTTTCGTTGGAGCAGGCGTGAGACCAGCTCGGACTTCTCGACCGAGGTGGTCCCGACCAGCACCGGCTGGCCGCGCTCGTAGCCGTCGATGAGCTCCTCGAGCACCTTCTCGAACTTGACCCGTTGAAGCTTGTAGACGATGTCGTCGTGGTCCTTGCGGGTCACCACCCGGTTGGTCGGGATGGGCACCACTTCGAGCTTGTAGATGTTCCCGAACTCCTCGGCCTCGGTCTGGGCCGTGCCCGTCATGCCGGCGAGCTTGCCGTACATGCGGAAGTAGTTCTGGAAGGTGATGGTGGCGTAGGTCTGGCTCTCGTTCTCGACCTGGAGCCGCTCCTTGGCCTCGACGGCCTGATGGAGACCGTCCGACCAGCGCCGACCGTTCATGAGACGGCCGGTGTGCTCGTCGACGATGACGACCTTGCCTTCCTTGACCACGTAGTCCTTGTCCCGCTTGAACATCACGTGGGCCTTGAGCGCCTGCGTGACGTGGTGGAGGACCTCCATGTTGTGCGGGTCGAACAGGTTGTCGATCCCGAGCCGGGCCTCGACCTTGTCCACACCCTCGTCGGTGAGCGACACGGCGCGCTGCTTCTCGTCGACGGTGTAGTCGATCTCCTTCTGCAGGAGCGGGATGATCGAGTCGACGATCAGGTAGTTCTGGACCGGATCCTGGGTGGGACCGGAGATGATGAGGGGCGTCCGCGCCTCGTCGATGAGGATGGAGTCCACTTCGTCGACGATGGCGAAGTTGTGCCCGCGCTGGACGTAGTCTTCCATCCGGAACTTCATGTTGTCGCGGAGGTAGTCGAAGCCGAACTCGTTGTTGGTGCCGTAGGTGATGTCCGCGGCGTACGCAGCGCGCTTCACCGCGTCGTTCCGCTCGTTGGAGAGGATGACCCCGACGCTCAGCCCCAGGAACTTGTAGATGGTTCCCATCCACTCGGAGTCGCGCAGCGCGAGGTAGTCGTTCACGGTGACGACGTGCGTCCCCTTCCCCGACAGCGCGTTGAGGTAGACGGGCAGCGTACCGACGAGGGTCTTGCCCTCTCCGGTCTTCATCTCGGCCACCATGCCGCGGTGGAGCACCATCCCGCCGATGAGCTGCACGTCGAAGTGCCGCATCTCCATCGTGCGCCGACCCGCTTCCCGCACCACCGCGAACGCCTCGGGGAGGAGGTCGTCGAGCGACTGGCCATTCTCCACACGTTGGCGGAACTCCGCCGTGCACGCCTGCAGCTGCGCGTCGGAGAGCGCCTGGTAGCGCGACTCGAGCTCGTTGATCCGCGCGACCGTGGGCCGCATCTTCTTGATGAGCCGGTCGGCGCGCGTCCCGAAGACGCGTGACACCACCGAGTCGAGACCGAACATCGACGACCTTCCTTGGGCTTGCGCTCCGGCCCACCCATCGGGGGGGCGACGCGCCGCGGCGTATAACCATTTACACGGACGGCGGGGTCGACCACCACAATCCGTCCGCGCGTCAGGAGGTGAGGATGCCGCCGGGGTTGAAGAGGGCCTGGACCACGGGGATCCCGGCCAGAACCCAGAACAGCACCGCGAAGAAGCCGAGCGCCACGAGCTGCACCGCCCAGACCGCCCACCAGCCGGGCGTGCGCCACCGGGCCGGCGGGACGTCGATCAGGGCGTCGCAGAGCCACCCCTCGGGGGTAGGGCTCAGGTGCGCGTAGACGCGTCGTTCTCCCGCCTCGGTCACCGCCGCCCGCAGCCGGGCATCGAACCGGGCGGCGATCACCGAGCCCTTGGCCCGCAACACCGGCCCCGAGGCGCTCCCCGTCAGCACCGCCTCGATGTGGCCCGGACGCCCGCTGGACCGGAGCTTCGCGGGGGAGACCGTCTCGGGGACGGCGAGGCGCGGGCCGAGAGAGGGCACCAGCGGCAGCACCAGGCCCAAGCCCATGCCCCCGACCCCCACCATCCCCACCGCGTACACCAAGCCGACCGAGCCCATCCCCAGCGCGAACACGCCGATGGCGCCCTGCCCGATCGCTACGAACCCGCGCGCGATCTGGCCCACCGCGATCACCCCCGTGGCCATCTGTCCGATCGCGATGACCCCGGTGGCCTCCTGGCCGATGGCCAACACCCCGTAGGCCTGTTGTTCGACCGAAACCCACCGGATCACGCCAACCTCGTCGCGTCGCAATACTAAGTCCCCGTGAACGTCTGCGCTGCCTGCGGCATCAACGCCCCCAAGCCCGACCTTCCCTGCGCGGCGTGCGGGGGCAAGGGCAGCATCGAGGCCCCGGCGCCCACGCGCGAATTGTTCTGCGTAGGGGTCCGCTGCCAGTTCCAGTGTCGGGGCTGCGGGCGGCTGGCCCCCCTCGACGACGTCGACCTGGACGGCCTCGTACGCTGCGCCCTGTGCGGGCTCACCCAGGCGTGGGACGCCAGCGCCTGGCGCGACGCGCTCGCGCAGGCGCACGCGCTGGGCGACCTGGCCGGCGGCGAGGGCCTGCACGCCCACCCGACCTGGGCGTTGGCCAACAACCCGTTCCATGACGTCGGGCGGACCCGGGCCACCTTTCTGACCACCTTCACCGGCACGGCCCGCGAAGGCGGGCTCGACGTCCACCGCTCCTTGCGGATGATGGCCGGGCCCGGGCACCCCCTCTGTGATCGGTGCCACACCCCGGTGGAGATCACGCTGCCCGGAGAAGGCCGCGCCTCGACCCGCTGTCCGCGCTGCGCCCAGACGCGCGGCTACGCGCTCACGGCCGGGGTGCTCCGCGTCGCCGAGGGGCTGCGCGCAGTCCTCGCCGACGGCCACCGGGACGAGGTGAAGGAGGCGCGCACCACCGACGCCGGTGCGGTCGGGTTGGCATGCCCTGGCTGCGGCGCGCCGCTCCCCGTGGCGGGCCACGCCCGCACCGTCGCCTGCTCGTTCTGCCACCTCGTCTCCCGGATCCCGGGGGAGTTCGCGGTCGGCGCCGCCGAGGCTCCCCCGACCCCGTTCTGGCTCGTGTACAGCGGCCCGTCGTTGGCGCGCGGCCACCTCGAGAATCCGTCCGGCGACGACGCCGTCCCCATCCGACCCGCGCCGGTCGGCACCGTCACCCGGGCAGGTTTCCTCCTGCGCCTCATCCCATCGGTCGTCATCGCCGGAGGCGTCACCGCAGTCGTCGGCGTGGCCCTGTTTCTCCTGATGCGCGCCGGCTTCATCCGGCTCTAACTAGAGAAGCGGGCGGCCCGCGCGGCGCTCAGGGCAGGTACGCCAGCGGGTCCACCTTCTCGCCGTCCATCACCAGCTCATAGTGCAGGTGGGGGCCCGTCGAGACGCCGGTGGAGCCGACCAGGGCCACCACGTCGCCGGCGTAGACGGCGTCGCCCTCGGTCACGTACAGGCGGGACGCGTGGCAGTATCGCGAGGAGACCCCTCCGCCGTGGTCGACCTCCACCATGAGCCCATGCCCGGCGTCCCACCCGGCGAAGGTGATCAGGCCGTCGTTGGTGGAGAGGATGGGGGTGCCGTAGGGCACGCCGATGTCGATGCCGCCGTGGAACTTCCACTCCCGGCGCCCATAGGGCGAGATGCGGTAGCCGAAGGGCGAGGTGAGCACCCCGCGCAGGGGCCAGTTCTGGGGCAGCACCTCGACCACGCCCTGGAGCCGATCGAGGTTGGCCTGGAGCTCGTCGAAGCGGATGCTCTGGGCGGTCCGTAACAACGCCGCCACCTTGCCCTCGACCACCGCCGCGCGCTGATCGATCCCCTCCCCCACGGGCGGCGCATCCTCGGGCAGGTCGGGGACCACCCCATCCAGCCACGCCTGCCGCTCCTCCCACTCGTCGGCGTCCAGCCCGCCGAACCCCGGGAGCGCCTGCCGGCCCGAGAGGTCACGGAGCTGCTCGTCGAAGCCCTTGACCCGATCGACGAGCGGTTCGAGCTCGGTGAGCTGCTGCTCCATGGTGTCCAGCCGCGCCCGGAGCGCGACGTTCTCCTCCACGAGCAGGTCGTGCTCCAGCACCCGCGACGCGGTGGCGATCTGGAGGAAGACGGCCGCCACGAGCACCCCTACCCCCGTCAGCGCGCCGGCGAGCCAGCGGCGGACCGTCCGCAACGAGAGGCTCCGCTGCCACACCTCGCCGCGGCCCCCCTCTTCGACCAGAAGAGCGGTGTACCGCCGATCCCCGTCAGGAGACTTCGTCGACACGGGCGATGACACACGTGATGTTGTCGTCCCCACCGCGCTGACAGGCGAGCTTGATGAGCGCGCGGGCGGCCTCCTGGGGCCCCTGCTGCCGGATCATCTCCCCCATCTCCCCCGGCTCGATGAGGTTCGACAAGCCGTCCGAGCAGAGCAGGAACCGATCCCCGCGCCGGACCGCGCGCACCTGGATGTCGATCTCGACGTCCTCGGTGTAGCCCAGCGAGCGGGTGATGATGTTCTTCATCTTGTGGTGGCGCGCCTCCTGGGGCGTGATCTCTCCGAGTCGGATCTTCTCGTTGACCAGCGAGTGGTCCTCGGTGAGCTGCTCGATGCGCGCGTCCCGGACCAGGTACCCGCGGGAGTCGCCCACGTGCGCGATGAAGGCGTTCGCGCCGTCGACGAGGAGCGCCAGACAGGTGGTGCCCATGCCCCGATACTCAGGCTCGGCCGCCGCCTTCTCGAAGATCCGCTTCCCGGCGAGGCGAACCGCGTAGCGCAGCCGCTCGCGCATGACTTCGACGGCGCCATCCTCCCGAACCGCCTCGATCTCGGGGGTGGTCTCGAGGTTCGCGAGCACCTCCTCGACGGTGTTCACCGCGATGGCGCTCGCAAACTCACCGCCGGCGTGGCCCCCCATGCCGTCGCACACCACGTAGAGGTACAGCTCGTCGTTGATGAGGTAGTTATCCTCATTATTCGTCCGCTTTACGCCGACGTCCGTGATGCCGCAGGAGGTGATCCGCATCCTTTCGGGGTTAGCACCAAAAGCCTCGCGGTTCAACTGTCGGCTGCGTCCCCATTGGTCTCTTCGAGCGGGGGCAGCGCGGCCGCACGGGCCGCCACCGCCGCGGCGAGGCGCCGCCAGCCAGGAAGATCGACGGTCTCGGCCCGGCGTACCGGGTCGATCCCCGCCACCGCCAGGACCTCCGCGGCGCCCGCCCGGGTGAGGCCCGAGCCGAGGCTGTTGAGCAGGGTCTTCCGGCGCTGGGAGAAGCCCAGGCGCACCACCTTGTCGAAGACGGAAGCGTCGACGCCACCGAAGTCGGGGACGGGGTGGAGATCGAA
>JAYVAS010000437.1:0-7189 GCA_043750895.1 Pseudomonadota bacterium | reverse complement strand
GAGGCCCACCGCGAGGTCGTCCTCCCGCTCCAGGGTGTGGGCGGCGGTGACGACGACGCCAGGGGCCCAGATCAGGCCCGAGGAGGGGTGCCGGCGGCGGCCGTCGACACGGACGACGGCGGCGGAGGCGGTGCGGACGGCGGAGGCAAAGCTGTCGGAGAGGGTGCGGGCGTTCATGGAGACCTCGAATGCTCCAAGCCTACGTCCCACCCTTCACCCCGGAAATCCCTCGTTCGGCCAGGAACCTGCCCCCCAATTCGGGCAGGTCCGCTACGAGGCCGGGCTAGAGCGCGAGGATGCCCTTCCGCACCGCCCGGACCACGGCTTCGGTGCGACTGGTGGCGCCGAGGCGGGCAAAGATGGCGTTGATGTGGAACTTCGCCGTGTGTTCAGAGATCTTCAGTCGGTCCGCGATGATCTTGTTGGGGTGGCCCTCGGCCATCAACTCCAACACCTCCTGCTCTCGCGGGGACAACAGCTCCGGTCCGCCCGACGGTCGGGACGGGAGCAGCGCGCCCCGATACGCGGGGTCCAGCACCATCAGGCCATCGGCCGCCGCCCGGAGCGCCGCCGCCAACCGCGCCGGCTCGGCCTGCCGCGAGACCACCCCCCACGCCCCGGCGAGCATGGCGTCCCCCGCCCACGCGTCGCTCGCGACCATCGCGACCGCGGGGGTGTCCCCCGTCCGATCGCGCAGGCGCTCCAACCCCGCCTCTCCGCCCGCGCCGCAGTCCCACGCCACCACGTCGTGGATGGGCAGGTGTTGCGAGTAGGAGGAGTAGTGCCCGGCGACGTCCATCCCCGGCTCGGCCGCAAGCAGCCCCGCGAGACCGGCACGGGCGAGGGGGTCATCCCCGACCACGAGTACCTTCACATCCGACAGGAGACCGAGGGGAGCGACCATGGGGAAGGGTCTAGTCACCGATTCCACCGCGCAAAGGGTCGCCAGGAGGACACGACGATGCGATACCATCGGCGGGCCACGGCGGCCCCGCCGACCCGGATCCCGATGCTCCTCCCCTTCCTCCTCGCCTGCGCCGAACCCGAAGACGACGGCACGCGCCGGGTGGCCAAGCCGGGCCTGGACACGGCGCGCGACACCGCCCTCGACGACTCGGCGCCCCCCACCGACAGCGATCCGACCGACCCCACCGACACCGACACCACGCCCACCGACCCCACGGACACCACCGAACCGCCCCCGTCCACCGACGTGTGCTGGCTCGGCCCCGCGCGTGACCACCGGGTGTGTGTGCCCACCGTGGCCTATTCGAGCTCGTGGGGCAGCGACTACGCCTACCCCGCGCCCTACGGCGGATCGGCCCAGTACGCCGAGCCGGCGCGGTTCGTGGACCTCGAGGCCGAAGACCCGGACCTCGCCTTCGCGCCCAACTTCACCCTCTCCGAGTACATGGAGGCCTACAAGGGGCGATGGGGCATCCTCCAGTCGCACCACGCCGACGAGCTCCAGGCCGTCCGCGACGCCATCGGGGGGGCGCTCACCATCACCAGCGGCTACCGGAGCCCCGGCTACAACGCCGGCGTCGGCGGCGTCACCTACTCGCGCCACCAGTACGGGGACGGCAGCGATCTCGACGCCTCGGGCTGGTCCGTCGAGGAGCTGGGCGCGGTGTGCGACGCCCTGGGCGCCGACTATGTCGGTCTCTACGAAGACGGCCACACCCACTGCGACTGGCGCGACGCCCCGCTCGACAACGCGTTCTACCCGGCCAATCGCGCCGCCCGCACCGCTCCGCCGCCCGTGGAGTCCGCCCGCCTTACGCGCGCGGACGGTCGCTGGGAAGCGCCGGCCGAGGGCTTCGACGAGGGGGAGCCGCTGCGGCGGTGGACGGCGTGGGACGCCGATGGAGCCGTGCTCGACAGCGCGCTGGGCCGCACCTACGAGGCGCCCCCGGGCACGCGCCGGCTCCAGGTGATCGTGGGCGGCCGGCTCATCCTCGACGAGAATCCCTGAACGAGTCCGCCTCGGTGCGCATCTGTTGGTAGAGAGAACCGCATGCGCAAGGTCGCCGACATCGCCGCCGCCGTGGTCACCAGCCTCACGCGCGGGACCGTGGGCCGGACGGTCGTCGCCCTGGGGGATCGACCGGCGTTGCCGCTCGTGCTCTATGATGTCGAGAGCTGCCCCTACTGCCGCCCGGTACGCGAGGCGCTGACGATGCTCGACCTCGACGCCGAGATCCGCCCCTGTCCGGAGGGAGGCACCCGCCACCGGCCCCAGCTCGCGGCGTTGGCGGCCGACGAGGCGGTCCCCTTTCTGGTGGACCCCAACACCGGCACCTCCCTGGGAGAGGTCGACCACATCCTCCACCACCTGTTCCGGCAGTACGGACGCACCGCGGCGCCGCGCGCGCTGCTCGGTCCCGCGTCCCGCCTCACCTCGCCGCTCGTCTCCCGCGCGCGTAACGGACACGGCACCCGCGCCCGTCCGAGCCACGCTCCGGAGCGCCTCCTCGTGCTCTGGTCCTTCGAGGCCTGTCCCCACTGCCGGCTGGTCCGGGAGACCCTCACCGAGCTCGAGCTCCCCTACCTGCTCCACAACATGGGCAAGGGGTCGGCAAAGCGGCCCGGATTCCTCGCCCGCACCGGCAAGCTCCAGTTCCCCTACCTCGAGGATCCCAACACCGGCGTCGCGATGTTCGAGAGCGTCGACATCTGCGCCTACCTCGACCGCACCTACGGCGGGGTCTGAGCGCCGGGGAGGCACGGCAGACCGCCGTCCGGGCCGCACACCACCGCCGCGAGACCGAAGATGCCGGGCGCGGGCACCATGTCCACCAGCTCGAAACGGCCGTAGGGGTCGTAGATCCGCAGCAGTTCGGCGCCTCCGTCGGCGATGAGCCAGGTGCCGTCGGGCAACACGAGCACATCGCGGGGGTAGGCGAGCATGCCCGCCACCGGCGGCACGACCGTGACCGGCGCGCCGTCGACGAAATGGGCGATCTGGCCGAGGGCGGCGAAGCTCACCAACAGCGAGCCATCGGCGAGAAACCGAGGTCCGTGCGGCCACAAGCGCCCAGCGCTGCCCGGCTCGGCGGTGTACGTCCACTCCACCGTGGGCACCTCGGTCCGAGAACCGAGCCGGAACACCTGCACCCGATCGCACGCCTGGGGGTCGGCGTGCGCCAACTCGGTGACGGCGATGCGGCTGACTCCGTCCGCGTCGGTCGTCAGGGCCAGCCCATTCGGCAGCCGGGACCCACCGTCGGTGGTGAGGCTCAACTCCCAGATCAGCTCCCCCTGCGGATCTACCGCGAGGATGCGGGCCATGACCGTGTCGACGATCAGGAAATCTCCCGCGGGCGTCATCGCGAGGCCGTGCGCGAACGCGAATTCCCCAGCAAAGAAGTCGTCTTCACTCCAGAGCAGGTTTCCGGCGGGGTCAACCTCCGCCAGCGTCGACGAATAATCCGGAGGCAGGGCACAACTGACGAAGACGGTGTTCCCGTTCGCCTGACGCACCGTGCCCGACGTGCCGTCCTCGCCGGACAGGTCCAAGGTCCACCCCGGGTCGAGGGCGGCCGAGTACTCGGTGATCGAATGCCCCGGATCGCCGGGAACCGGGGTGCTGGAGGCGAGGATGTGCAGCGAATTGGCCGTCAGCGTCTCGACGAAGGGGGCATCCGCCCCGGCGGTCGAGTCGGCGGGCGGCTTCCCGTCGGAATCGCACGCCGCCAACAGCGCGACGATCACCGGTCCACCGCACAGCGGAAGCCGATGACCACGCTCGAGGCATCCGGGATGGCCGCGGTCCGATTGGTGGCGCGCATCGCCCCCGGGTCCGACCATTGGTCGGTTCCGCGCACCACCCGCATGCCGCCGGGGTCGCCGCCGTGGGGATCGTCCACCGGCGATGTCCCGTAGTAGTACGGGTCGTACCAGTCGAGCACCCACTCGTAGACGTTGCCGATCAAGTCGTGGACGCCCTCGTCGGTCGCCCCGTCGGGGTGGGTCGCCACTGTCACCACGCCACCGGTGCACGGGCGCGACGCCGCTTGGGCGCAGCTCGGGTCGGCGTCGCCCCAGGGGTAGAGGCCCTTGCCCGTCCCTCGTGCGGCCCGCTCCCACTGGGCCTCGGAGGGCAGCTCGCGTCCCAGCCAGGCGCAGTAGGCGACCGCCTGGTCGGCCGTCACCCCCACGACCGGGAGGGTGTCCGCGCCGATGCCGCCGGTCGGCTCGGCGCAGGCCGATGCGTCCATGCACGCGCGCCACTGACCGAAGGTCACCTCGGTGGCCTCGATGGCGAACGGCCCAAGATGCACCTCGTGTGCGGGCGACTCGTCCGGGGTGCAGATCGGGTGCACGGCCGGGTCGCAGCCCATGGAGAACCGGCTGTCCGGGATCTCGACCAGCGTGCCAGGGGTGACGACGGGCTCCGAGACGCCCTGTGCCGCGAGAGAGCGGCCCGCGCCCGCGGTGGTCGGCGTGCAGCCGACGGCGGCCAGCAGGGCGAGAAGACAGGCTACGACGGGCATCGATGACGGCCATACCCTGAGCGGGTTAGGAACCGCGCGCCTGCCTCCGTAGCTCAGATGGATAGAGCAACAGCCTTCTAAGCTGTCGGTCGCGCGTTCGAATCGCGCCGGAGGTACTTCTTGGAAGGTTGGTTTTTCGCGAATCTGGCGTGTCAAACGCGGCTCTTGCTTAGACCGCCGTGGGACGGCGATGCGGTCCGCCGAGTGCGTCCCCCTGCGCACCCTCTGCCAGGTGTGGTAGGACACCGCGCGACCTCCACGGGAGCGCCTGGGATGACCGCCCTCTCCACTCTTCTGGACACGTTCCGCTCCGCCGGCAAGACCGAGCGTGAGCGCGGCACCTACTTCGAGGAGCTCATCGTCGCGTACCTCCGCACGGAGCCGCTCTACAGGGAGCTGTACGCCACGGTCGAGACGTACGGCGACTGGGCCGCCCGCCGCGGTCTGGACCGGCGCGACGCCGGCATCGACCTCGTCGCCGAGACGGTCGGCGGCGATGTCCACGCGATCCAGTGCAAGCTCTACGCGGCCGACTACCGCGTGCAGAAGTCGGACATCGACAGCTTCTTCACCGCCTCGGGCAAGCGACCGTTCACGCACCGGGTGATCGTCGCCACCACGTCCGTGCCGTGGGGCGAGCTCGCCGAGGACGCCCTCCGCGACCAACAGCCGGAGGTCAACAAGATCGACCTCGCCGCGCTGGAGAGCAGCGTCATCGACTGGTCGCGCTTCGCGCCCCGGCAGGAGGCGGTCGTGCGCCCCAAGAAGGCGCTCCGCCAGCACCAGGTGGAAGCGGTCGAGGCCGTGGAGCGCGGGCTGGCCGACCGTGACCGCGGCAAGCTCATCATGGCCTGCGGCACGGGCAAGACCTTCACCAGCCTGAAGATCGCCGAGCGGATGGCCGGGCGCGGCAAGCGGGTGCTATTCCTCGTCCCCAGCCTCTCGCTCCTCTCCCAGACGCTCACGGAGTGGACACAGGAGAGCGCCGTGCGCCTGCGCAGCTTCGCGGTGTGTTCGGACAGCGATGTGGGGAAGAAGCGCCGCAAGGACGACGACATCGTCCAGACCTTCGCCCACGAGCTCCAGTTCCCGGCCACGACGCGGTCCGACCGGCTGGCCGCCGAGGTGCTCCGCGAGCACGACGGCGAGCACATGACCGTGGTGTTCGCGACCTACCACTCCATCGACGTCATCCACCGCGCGCAGCACGGGAACGCTCTGCCCGCCTTCGACCTCATCGTCTGCGACGAGGCCCACCGCACGACCGGGGCGACGTTCGACGGGGAGGAGGAGAGCGCGTTCGTCCGCATCCACGACGCCGAGTACATCAGGGGCGCGAAGCGCCTCTACATGACGGCGACGCCCCGGATTTTCGGCGAGACGGCGAAGGCCACGGCGGACAGGGACAGCGTCACCCTCTGCTCGATGGACGACGGCGCCCTGTTCGGCGACAACCTGTTCGTCCTGACCTTCTCGTCGGCAGTGAAGCGCCGGCTCCTCGTCGACTACAAGGTCATCGTCCTCGCCGTCGAGGAGAAGCACGTCAGCCGCCGCATCCAGGACCTGCTCAAGGACGAGAACAACGACCTGCGCGTCGATGACGCCGCCAAGATCGTCGGTTGTTGGAAGGCCCTCGCCAAGCAGGGCCTCACCACCGACCTGTCGGACGACGCCTCGCCGATGAAGCGCGCGGTCGCGTTCTGCCAGGTCATCAAGCCCAACCCGCAGGCTCGGCAGCACAAGGTCGCCTCCACGTCGATCCAGAAGATGTTCAGCGCCGTGGTCGAGGCGTACCGGGAGACGGCGCCCGAGGAAGAGCGGGCGGTGCGCCTGCGGTGCGAGGCCGAGCACGTCGACGGAGGCATGAACGCCTCGCAGAAGGAAGAGAAGATCCGCTGGTTGAAGGACGAACCGCCCGAGGAGACGTGCCGCGTCCTCTCCAACGTGCGCTGCCTCTCCGAGGGCGTCGATGTGCCCGCGCTGGACGCCGTGCTCTTCCTGACGCCCCGGAACTCGCAGGTGGACGTGGTGCAGTCCGTGGGGCGCGTCATGCGAACCACGCCCGGGAAGGAGCGTGGCTACGTGGTGCTCCCGGTGGTGATCCCGGCGTCGATGGCGCCCCACGAGGCGCTCAACGACAACGAGACCTACCGGGTGGTGTGGCAGGTCCTCCAGGCGCTCCGCTCCCACGACGACCGCTTCGACGCGATGATCAACAAGCTGGAGTTGACCGGCGCGGACCCCCGGAAGATGGAGGTCATCGCGGTCACGGACAAGGTGGTGCGTCGCTCCGCGAAGCGGGACGAGAAGGGCGACGCGAAGCGCGCGGCGCGGGGCGGCCGGACGATCGGCGCTGCCGCGAACAACGCGGCGCCGCCCGAGCAGATGTCCATCGAGTTCGACATCGGCGAAATCGAGAAGGCGATCTACGCCAAGGTCGTGGAGAAGGTCGGCAACCGCCACCACTGGGAGGACTGGGCGAAGGACATCGCCAAGATCGCCCAGACCCACATCGACCGTATCACCGGCATCCTGGACAACCCCGCCAACGAGCGCGAGCGGGCGGCCTTCGACGCCTTTGCCGGCGAGTTGCGGGACGACCTCAACGACAGCATCTCCCGGGGCGAGATCATCGAGATGCTCGCCCAGCACCTGGTCACCCGCCCGGTGTTCGATGCGCTGTTCGCGGGGCA
>JAYVAS010000436.1:0-4026 GCA_043750895.1 Pseudomonadota bacterium | reverse complement strand
GGTTGAGGAGTCGCTCCTGGGGGATCATCACCCCGGTCGCCGCCTCGGCCACCCAGGCGTCATTGCCGAAGATCCGGCCGAGGTCGCCGAGCAGCACGGAGCTGTCGGTCCAGTCGTCGACGTAGTTGGGGAGCATGTCGAAGATCTGGTGGAAGGTGAACCAGAAGCCCGCCGAGATGAGGGTGAAGCCGATCAGCACCGGGCTCGACACAAAGTCCCGGAAGGACTGCCCCATGATCTGAAGGACCGATCGGCGGTCGGGGGCGGACGCCCGCTCGTCGACGGGGTCGGTGTAGAAGAAGAGGGGGATGAGGTTGGACAACACGATCGCGGAGCACCCCCAGAAGACCGAGTGCCACCCGTAGATGTCCCGGGTGAAGGCGGGGACGTAGGCCCCGATCGCCGCGCCGACGTTGACCGACTGGTAGAAGAGGCCCCACCCCATCGAGTCGGTGCCGGGGCTCTTGGCGATGGAGTGCGCCATGGTCCCCTGGATCCCCGGCTTGAAGAGGCCGGTGCCCATGGCCAACAACTGGGTACCCAGCAGCATCCCGACGTAGTCGTCGGCGAGGGCCATGCCGGCGTAGCCGGCGGTCTTGAGGAAGACGGAGACGGCGATGGTGCGTCGGTAGCCGAAGCGGTCGGAGAGCCCTCCGGAGAACACCGGGAGCCAGGACTGCATGGCCGCCCACGCCGCGAGGATGGTGCCCTTCTCGGTGTGGGAGAGGCCCGGCCCGCCCGCGCTGGGCGCGAGCACCATGTAGACCGGGACCACGAGCCGGACGCCGTAGTAGGCGAGCCGCTCCATGAGCTCCATGAAGATGCAGATCCAGAACACACGGTCGAACGCGCGCAGCTGGCCCCAGAGGCCGAGTCGGGTGGGCATCCGCGCAGGGTACCGCGCGCGGACCGGCCGAGGCTACTCGTCGACGACGGCCAGCACGAGATCGGCGAGGGCGCGGTGACCCGCTTCGGCGGGGTGCATGCAGGTGAAGTCCAGGTAGAGCTCGGCGCCCGACCCGCGGTAGCAGCGGCCTGACGCTTCGTCGTAGGCGTAGCCGTGGCCGCAGAAGGTCTCGCCGAGGAAGACCACGTCGGTCTGGGTGTCCACGGCGATCGAGACGTACTCCTCCTGGGCCGCCGCGGCGACGGGCCACAGGCTCGCGTCTCGCAGCGGCTCGTCCAGGTTGATCAAGCCCGCGCCGGGGCAGCGGGCCATGTCCTCCGCGGCATCGGCGTCGGTGAAGTCATAGGTGTTGGCGAACACCAGCCACAGCCCGTTGGGGTAGTTGGCGCGCTGATCGGCGACGTAGGTGGCGGCGTCTCGGAGCAGGCCGGTGGCGTCCGCGAAGGTGGACGCCACGGTGGCGTCGTCCACCCCGGCCGCGATGTCCTCCAGCAGCGAGTAGTAGTCGTTGCCGCCGATGGTCATGACCACCAGGGTGGGGAGGTCCCGCTTGTCTTCCGGGAGGCAGGTCGCGAGCTGGGTGTTGTCGCGGAGGAGATCGTCGGTCCGGGCGCCGTACTTGGCGCAGGACGCGAAGTCTCCGGACTCCTGGACGTAGGTGGTCCCGTCCACGAGGTTGACGTTCTGCCACTCCCAGCTGGGCGCTTCGAGGCCGTACCGGTCGACGAAGGTGTCGGTGAGCACGTTCCGGTACCAGTCCTCGGTCGCCGTCGGCGGGCTGCCGACGGTGATGGAGTCCCCGACGAACACCACCCGCCCGGGGGCGGTGATGTCCTGGTGGTTGGTGCCCATGCAGTGGCTCCCGAGCACCGGGCCGAACTGGTCGTAGTCGACGGGAGGACTGCTGCCCCAGATCGCCCCGAAACAGTCGGCGGCGGTGAGGGCTGAGCCGGTGGTGGTTCCGGAGTCTGGGACCGAGTCGGTGGGGGTGTCGGTGTCCGTGGTGTCGGTGGGGGCGGTGCCGGTGTCGGGATCGGTCGGGGTTCCGGAGTCGTCGGTCGGCGCCGTGGTGTCGGTTCCCGGGTTGGTGGCGACACCTTTTGGCGCCCCGCCGATGTCCGTACAGGCGCCCAGCAAGCCGAGGATCGGGAGCATTCAACCTCCGCGGCGATGGTACACCGACCCGTCCGCCCGGGGGAGCCCCGCGTAGCGCCGACCGGCGAGGATTGGGCTACGGGGGGGGAGCGCCGGGCGGAGGCCCATTCGGAGGCCCGTTCGGAGGCCCGTTCGGTGCGCCCGGCGGGGGTCCGGCGGGCCGTCCACCGGGGGGGAGGGGGCGACCGAGCCCGGGCGGCGCGCCGGGTTTGGGGCGCGCGGGGGGGAGCACGCCCTGCAGGAGCCCGTCCCAGACCAGCTCCTGCGCCCCGACGCCGGCACCGACGTACCGCCCGGCGCGGTCGAGGCTGCTGCGGTCGACGGCCCCCAGCTTGAACGAGCCGGGTCGACCCGAGAGCAGGTCGTTGCGGTCGGCCACCGCCCGGACCACCGGGAGCGCCCAGCCGGACCGCGCGGCCACCGCGGCGTCGAAGCGGGGTCGGTCGGCGGCGGCGTAGGCCATGGCGTCGGTGAGCAGGTCGACCAGCCGTTGCGCCCGCCCCGGCTCCCGGGCGGCCCAGGCGCTGCTCACCGCGAGCACGGACCGGAACGACCGTTCGATGACGACGTGCAGGCCACCGTCCGCGAGCGCTTCTTCGACCCACGGGTCCCAGGCGACGACCGCGTCGACCTCGCCGGCGCGCAGGGCCGGAAAGAGCGCGTCGCTGCTGAGGTTCACCAGCACGGCGGGGGTCCCGGCGCCCCAGGCGGCCCAGTCCATCGCCGGGGTCGACCCTGGGGCGAGTCCGACCCGCTTCCCGCCCAGGTCGGAGAGGGTCCGGACGGCCGGACCGGCCACCACCGCGATCCGGCCGAGCACCCCCGGGGTGGCCACCACCCGCACGTCCGGGCGATCGCGCAGCATCTGGATGGCGGGGACCTCGCAGGAGAAGAAGGCGTCCACGGCGCCGCTCGCCACCGCGTCGCCCTGGGTCTTCCCGGAGACGTAGTCGGACAGCGCGAGCGTCAGTCCGTGCCGGGCGGCCAGCTCGGGGTGTTGCTCGAGCACGACGCCCAGGTGGGCGTGTACGGGGGTGAGGGACGACCAGCCGAGCCGCAGGGTGGGCTCGGTGGACGCGGGGTCGGGCCCGCCGACCGCCACGGGCCCGGTGAAGCCGGGGAAGCGGGCGGCGGCCTCGGTGGCGATCTGGGCGGCGATGCGTTCGTTGCCGCGGGGGTTGGGGTGGAAGACGTGCCCGGTCTGGAAGAGGTCCGGCTCCCGGGTGCGTGACCAGCGCCCGTCGACGTCGATCACCGGGATCTCGGTCTGGTCGAGGATGGCGTCCCGGTAGCTGGTGTCCACGTACCGCGCGACCAGATCGGGGAGGGTCCGGTTGATGGGTAGGTTCAACCAAACGAAGTCGGGGGCGAGCGCCTGCATGGCGCGGACGTTGGCCAGGAATTCGTCCCGCGCCACCCGGGGCACCAGGCCGGCCGACTCGTCCTCGGAGAGCTTGCCGTAGAGCGGCGTGTCACCGGCCTTCCGGACGGTGTACGCCCCGGCGGCACCTCGTCGGATCAGGGAGAGGGTGACCTCGCGGGTAAGCAGGTACAGCTCTGAGCGGAACAGGATCTGCTGGAGCACGCGCATCGCCCCCGGGGCGACCACGCGCTCCCGGTCGGGGAGGTACTCGGGGCCGGGATCGTTGTTGAACCCGGCGATGACGAGGTCGGGCTGGTAGGCCATCCCCGTCGTCTGCAGGAAGCTGAGCCCCTCCACCGTGGTCCAGCCCGGGGTGGCGCCGTTGAGCACCACCACCTTCCGGGTGGTGCGACCCTCGAGCAGTCGTTCGAGCTGGTACTGCCAGGTCTCCACGCCTTCCACGCCGTGCCCGAAGTTGGACGAGTCGCCCAGCGTCAGGACCCGGAACTCTTCGACGGGCTTCGCGCGGGGCACCGTGACGTCGCGCAGGCCGTCGGCGTTGGTGGTGAGGCGACCGCCCCCGGTGAGGTTGTCGAAGTCC
>JAYVAS010000435.1:0-3281 GCA_043750895.1 Pseudomonadota bacterium | reverse complement strand
TACGTCGGCAGCCAGAGCGGCCTCTACGCCCGCTACGTCACCCTTCGCCTGTACGGGCGGAGCGCCGCGGGCACGGAGAGCCTGCTGTGGGAGGGGACGGTGGCCACGCCCGACCAATGGCAGGAGACCATCGCCTTCCGGCTCGCGCCGCTCCCCGACGGCACGCGCGCCGAACGGGTGGCCGTGGCATTGCCCGCCGGGCAGAGCGGCTTCGCCGAGGGCCTCCCGCTGCTGGTGAGCTTCGGCTGGGGCGTCCTCGTCCTCACCTTCGTCGGGCTGCTCGGGGCCGGCCGGGCGCGCGGGAGCGTCGCATGATCGCCTGCTTGTTCGTCGCGCTCGCCCACGCCGAAGGACGCATGGGCTTCATGCTGCAGCTGTACGACCCCGCGGGCTACATCCAGGACACCCCTCAGGTGAACCTCAAAGGGACGGACGGCACCATGCGGCGCCTGGATCCGGCCGACGACGGCGGGGGACCCGACTTCAAAGCGGGCGACAACATCTACACCTCCCCCGTGCCGAGCTTCACCGACGCCTCTGCGACCGTCGAGGTCACCGCGGGCTCCCGCACCTGGCGCGCCGAGATCAACATCCCCGACGACGAGAAGGCGCTGGTCCGCCTTCGCCTCGACGACGGCGTGATGGTCGCCATTGGCGACGTGGCCATGGCCCCGCCCAGCCGCAGCCCCGCCGCTGCGCCCGTCGCGGCGCCCACGCCACCACCCCCGGCCAGCGGCACGACGATGGGGACCGGATCCGGCGCCGGACCGACCCCCGGCACCGATGCCCCAGCGGAACGGGGCGCAACGGGCGGCGGCGAGCCGCGCGGCGGCAACGGCGGGCCTCCTGGCTCGAACACGGGGGGACCCGCCCCGACGGCGACCGACGGGCCCGGAGCGACGGCCACCGAGGACGACCTCGGCGCCGGGATCCTGGTGTGGGGTGGAGTCCTCGTCGCCTTCGCCGCCGCCGCGGGCGTCGCGTCCGCGTTGCAAACGAGGCCCGGCGCCGGCGCCCCTCTCGGCGCCAAGCCCCCGGTCCGGCAGGCCCCGCGTCGCCTCGCGGCCGCCGATGTCGCCGCCGTCCTGCGCGTCCCGCTCGCGCCGTACCGGGTGGTGGTGCTCGGCGACCCCCTTCCGGAGACAATCGCGTGTCTGGAACGTGCGCCGCTTCCGGAGGAGCTGGTGACCGCGATAGAGCGCCTCGCGACAACACCGGGCGACCCACCGGCGCTGCTGGTCACCGACGCGAGCCGCCTCGACCATCCCCACCCCGGGGATCCGGTGGCGGCGCTCGCGGCGCGGATCGGCGGCTATTTCCCCCTCTACGTGGTCAACGGACCTGCATCCTGGCAATCGTGGACCCCCGAGCGCCCTCCAACCCCTCGTTGATCTCGCCGGCGCGCTGGCAACAACTCGGCACGCTCGTCGGAGGCGTCGCCGTGGCTGCGCATGTCGTCTTCGCCGTCCGGGACGCCCGCTACCCGCCGGATCTCAACCGCGTCTACACCGCGCTCCCGAGCCTCTACGTCGACCTGGCGCACCCCTCGACCTGGGGCGATGCGCTCGCCACGACCTTCACGACGACCACCGGCTGGTACAACCTCCTCGTCGCTGCGTTGAGCCACCTCACGGGCCGCCCGGGGTTCGTGTTCCAGCTTGGCTTGATCGCGAGCTTCGCGCTCCTGCTCTGGGCCACCGGGGATCTCGCCCGACGACTGGGCGGCGCTCCCGCCCGGGCGGCGGCGATCGCGCTCACCGCCAGCACGCCGATCGTCTACGGGTTCGCGCGGCAGGGCTGGGTGCACGTCCTCGAAGCAGCGATCGCGCTCGCCCTGGTCACCACCTGGGCCGCCGACACCGGCCTGACCCAGCGCCGCACCCGGGTGGGCGTGGCCGTCGGCGGGCTACTGCTCCTCTGGACCCGCACGTCGGGGCTCCTCTTCGCCGCGTCGGTGCTGGTCGCCCTGGTGTCGGGGTGGCGCGCGGGGGGTCGCGGGTATTTCCGGCGGCTCGGCATCGCGGTGGCCCCGTGGGCCATCGGCATGATCCCCGTCGTCGTGGTGCTCCAGACCTATCTCTCCGACAAGCTCGCCTCCCGGTCCCGCTACTTCGCCATGGTCCGCCCCCTCACCGAACAGCTGCCGGACGATCTGGGCTGGGCCGCGCTGGCGGTGCTCGTGGCCGGCGTCGGCCTCTACGCGACGGACCCCGATCGGCGTCGCGGCGCGACCGTGAACGTCCTGATCGGGTGGGTGGTGGCCGGGTTCTCCCTGGTGCTCGTGTTCGGGGTGGGCGTCGACAACTTCAACGTCATCGTGCCCGCCGCGGCCGTCCTCGCCGGCGTCGGCTTCGCGCGCCGGGCCGCGCTGCTCTCCCTGATCCCGGTAGCCCTGTTCATCCCGATCGGGGGCTCGTTCTGGCTCCCGGCCTACGAGGCGACGACGCTGCTCCGGATCCTCCCCGGCACCCCCAAGGGCATGCGGGACGACCACAGCGACAACTTCCTCCGGGTGTACGACGAGTTCGGTGTCGCCGAGATCCGCGCGTTGCTCGACGCGACCTGCCCCGGTCGTGACACGACGACGTGCACCGTCGGCGTGGACCGCGGGCTGTTCCGCCCTTCCCCCGAGGAGCCCGGCGCCCTCGAGCTCTTCCTGATGGGCGAGACCAACGTCCGGCTGAACAGCCTGGCCGAGGCGCGCGTCATCCCGGGCCGACTGGACGCCGTGGCGCGCTACGGCTGCGTCCAGAGCGACATCGGCTGGACCCGGCGCTACCCGCGCGCGTTCTACAACACCCAGATGGTGGTGTCGGCGCAGAACTTCTCGATGGCCTGGCGCAAGACACTTTCGGGAAACTGCACCTTCGAGTGGTACACGCAGAACGGCCGGGTCGCCAACGCTGGCGCGCTCCCCAAAGGGGACCCATTGGGCCTCGTGAAGCCGGGCACCATCACCGGCTCGACCACCCCGCAGGGTCCCGTCGCGCCCGCTGCCGGAACGGAGTTCTACTCGACCGGCCCACGCTTCCCGCACCCTTCCACCTTCGAGGGCGGCGTCCTCCCCCAGGATCCGCGCGAGACCGCGCCCGGCGGCGGCTCCCAACCCGGCGGCACGCCCCCCGGCGGCCCTCCCCCAGCCGCGCCGACGCAACGGTGATGGCCCGAGCCGGGCGGATGCTGGCCGCCGCGCTCGCCCTCGTCGTGACCGCCAGCCTCGCGTACCTCCAGGCCGAGTGCCGGCTCTGGCGCCCCGACCAATGCCACAGCGGCCGCGCGCT
>JAYVAS010000434.1:0-3775 GCA_043750895.1 Pseudomonadota bacterium | reverse complement strand
TCCTCGGTGCTCGGCTGCACGGAGATGCCCGAGATCCCGGCCAGCGCCTTCTGGATCTCGACGACGTTGACCTGCGGACCGTTGTACTCGACGCCGGCGCGGGTCCCGACCTGCGCGTCCAGCTCGAACTCCTTGATCCAGGTCGGACCGAAGGCGGTCTCGATGGCGGTGCGGACGGCCGCCACGTCTTCCTCCCGCGCCGAGGACGCGCCCTGGGTGCGGAACAGGAAACGATGGTCGGACGCATCACCGATCTGCTGGATGGCATCGTCCCCGACCCCGACCGGGCGGAGCGCCGTCCGGACCTCGTCGACCGTGGTGCCCTGGGTGAAGTGGACCTGGACCTCGGTGCCGCCGGTGAAGTCGATGGACCACTTCGGGCCGATCACCGCGATGAGCACGAGGCTGATGCCCCAGGCCGCCCAGCTGATGTTGGCGAAGAAGTGCCGACGCGCGATGAAATCGTAGTGAAACGACCTCGGGATGAGTTCGAACATCGGTGGCCCCTAGATGCTCACCCGGGCGACACCCGGGCGCCCGAAGGCAAGCTGCATCAACGTCCGAGAGACGAAGACGCCGGTGAAAAGCGTGGTGAAGATGCCGATCATCAGCGTGACGGCGAAGCCCTTGAGGGGGCCCGTCCCGTAGCTGAAGAGCACCACGCCGGCGAGGAGGGTGGTGATGTTGGAGTCGAACACCGCGACGAACGCGCGATCGAAGCCCGCTTCGAGCGCGGCACGGGGCCCCTTGCCCGCTCTGAGCTCTTCTCGGATCCGCTCGTAGATGATGATGTTGCAGTCCACCGCCATGCCGATGGTGAGGGCGATGCCGCAGATCCCGGGGAGGGTCAGGGTCGCGCCCACCGCCGCGAGGAGCGCGACGACCATCAACGCGTTGATCACCAGCGTGATGTCGGCGATCACCCCCGACAGCCGGTAGTAGATCGCGGCGAACAGGAACACCATGGAGGCGCCGATGATCGCCGCGATGAACCCCTCGCGGATCGCCTGCTCGCCCAGCGAGGCCCCCACCTTCCGCACCTCGCCGACCGACACCGGCGCGGGGAGCGCGCCGCTGCGCAACACGAGCGCGAGCTCGGAGGCCTCGGTGGCCTGGGCGTCGAGGTTCTGGTCCGAACCCATCTCGATGCTCGCCACGCCGTCGATCCGGGACCGGATCACGGGGGCCGAACGCACCTTCTCGTCCAGCACGATGGCGAACCGTTTGTTGATGTTGGCCCCGGTCACGTCGGCGAAGATCGCCTGGCCGCGCGGCTTGAACTCCAACTGGACGTAGGCCTCACCCGTCTGCCCGTTCACGCTGGTGCGCGCGTCGTTCACGTCTTCGCCCGAGAGCATGATCTCGTCGCGAAGGATGTAGGGCGACATCTCGGCGGTGTAGATCCGATCCTCGACCCCGCCCGTGGCCTTGGCGTACTCCCACATCAGGCGGGTGCCCGCCGGGAGGTGACCGTTGTCGACCAACCACTGGGAGAGCTCCCGATCGTCGGCGTAGTCGTCCGCCGAGAGCGCCAGCTTCGCAGCGTCGATCCCAGGCTTGAGGTTCGACCGGACCGCGCTGCCCATCCGCTCCTCGTCGACGAGGATGAACGCGAGCTGCGCGGTGGTGCCGATGGTGCGGATCGCGGCTTCGATGTCCGTTTCGCCGGGGAGCTGGATGTCGATCGCGGTGTCGCCCTTGAGCGTGATGGCGGGCTCCTTCACGCCCGTCTCGTCCACCCGGTTCCGGATGGTCTCGAGCGCCTGCTCCACCGCCCGCTTGGCGATGGCGGCGGCCTCGGCCGACTGCAGCTCGTAGCGGAGGTAGTCCTTCCCGTCCTGGGTGATGGTGCGGGTGTAGGTGTAGGTGCCGAAGGCCTTGGTCATGACCGGGGACACCGTCTCGAGGGAGACGCCGTCACCGGTCTCGATCAGCAGGGCGGACTGGTGCTTCTCCCGCCGGACATCCAGGAGCTTGACGTCCATCCGCCCCGCTTGGGTCCGCAGCGCGGGGATGTCCCGCTGCACGCTCGAGTGAACCGCCTCCTCGACCTCCACCTCGAGGGTCAGATCGAGACCTCCCTGGAGGTCCAGGCCGAGGTTGACCACCGCGTTCGGCAGCCAGTTCACGAACCAGGGCAGCGGGGTTTCGAGCGGCGGCGGCTCCTCCATCTGGGCCCGCTCGGCGGCGAGCTCGATCGGACCGCTGACCGACGGGCCGAGCACCGTGGGGAGCAGCATCCACACCGACGCCAGCACGGCGGTGACACAGACGCCGAGGCGAACCGCGAGTCCACCCTCCATCTCAGGCCCCCTTCGTCGGCGCGGGGGCGGCGACCGCCTCTTTGGACGCCTCCACCTTGGGCGGATCGACGACCTTCCGCTTCACGACATCGCGATCCACGGTGAGGAAGCTGTTGGGCGACACCTCGATCACCACCGTGTCCGCGCGGGCTTCGTGCACCTTCCCGTGGACGCCGCTCGCGGTGACGATGCGATCCCCTTTCTGGATGCCGGCCACCAGCTTCTGGTGCTCGGCGGCCTCCTTCTGTTGGGGGCGGATCACGAGGAAGTAGAACACCGCGACCATGGCGATGAGCAAAGGGAAACTGGAGAAGATGCTGCCCCCCGCCGACGCGGCGGGGGCGTCGAGGGCATAGAGGAGGGGTTCGACTACCGGCGACATGAAGACTCCATCAGGCGTCAGGGGCGTCCAGGGGGGGCGCCGACCAGGCACCGACTTCGCTGCGAAGCTGCACGAGGGCGCCCGCCCCCGCTTCGATCGCCGCCCGGATCCGCGCCATGAGGCGTTGATACAGGGTGACGTTGTGCAGTGTCATCAGGCGCGCTCCGAGCATCTCGTTCGTGGTGAACAGGTGCCGTAGGTACGCCCGACTGAAGCGGGCGCACGTATAACACGGACAATCCGCGTCGAGCGGCGCTGGATCGTCGCGAAACCGCGCGTGTTTGATCACCAGCCGACCGGTCGAGGTGAACACCGACCCGAAGCGGGCGCTGCGGGTGGGCAGCACGCAGTCGAACAGGTCGACGCCGCACAGGACGCCGTCCACGAGGTCGATCGGGTAGCCGACGCCCATCAGATACCGTGGTTTCCCGGCGGGCAGGACCGGGGCGACCTGGCCGGCGATCCGGAACATCTCCTCGCGCGGCTCCCCGACGGAGAGCCCGCCGATCGCGTAGCCGTCGAGGTCCATCGCGGTGAGCGTCTCGGCGTGCTCCAGCCGCAGGTCGATCTCGGTGCCGCCCTGCACGATGCCGAACAGCGCCGTGCGGTCGGGGCGCGTGCGGGCCGCCTGGCAGCGCGCCAGCCAGCGGGTGGTGCGATCGCGGGACGCCACGAGCCGCGCCCGATCCGCCGGCCACTCGGGGCACTCGTCGAAGGCCATCGCGACGTCGACGCCGAGGGCCTCCTGGATCTCGATGGCGATCTCCGGGGTGAGCATCCGCCATTGCCCGTCCACCGGAGACCGGAACTTCACGCCTTCTTCGCTGACCTTCCGCAGGTTCGCGAGCGAGAAGACCTGAAAACCCCCCGAGTCGGTGAGCAGCGGGCCGTCCCAGTCCATGAACCGGTGGAGCCCGCCCAGCGACTCGATGAGCCGATGACCCGGTCGAACCCAGAGGTGGTAGGTGTTCGAGAGCACCATCTGTACGCCGGCGTCTCGCAGATCGGTGGGCGCGAGGCCCTTCACCGCTCCCTGGGTGCCGACGGGCATGAACGCTGGGGTCTCCACCACCCCATGGGTCAGGCGCAT
>JAYVAS010000433.1:0-6810 GCA_043750895.1 Pseudomonadota bacterium | reverse complement strand
GGGCTTAGCGCGGACCCGTCGCGGAGCGTGTTGTTCCGGCTGTCGGTGGCGGCGACGAAGTAGTCCAGGCCGCCTCCCATGCTCTCGTCGATCTTGATGGAGGTGGTGTACGTGCTGCCGGACTCGCTCATGGTGCGGTCGCGGAAGGCGCCGCCGCTGGCGCTGCGGAAGTAGAGCTTGACGCTGTAGCCGGGCGCCAGGGTGGCGGTGAAGGTGGCCGTCGCGCCCACGTTGACCTGGGCAGGCGCGTCGATGACCAGCTTCGGTGGCGCCTTCGGGGTGGCCTTGACGGTCGGCGCCTCGGCGGCGGCCTCGCCCGTGGGGGCTACCAGCGTCGTGACCGGCACGGCCGCGGCGTCGGTGGGGGATGCGGTCGGGGAGGCGGCCGGCGACGCGGGGGTGGTGGCGGCGACCGACGTGGCTTGCGGTGCGGGGGCGCCGGCGGCTGGCGCGGGGAAAGATCCGCTGCCGGTGGGCTGGAGAGCCTGAGTGGTCGGGGCGGAGGCGACCGGCGTCGGCGCGGGCTCGGGCGTCCCGACGGCCCCCGGAGCGGGCGGTTCGGCCATCGCCACCGCGTCCGCGTCGGTCGCGGCGGCGGGGAGCGCGGCCTGCTCGCCGGTGCCGGCGATGGGGTTCCAGACCTTGCCCACCACGATCACCGCGGCGAGCCCGAGACCCATGATGCCGATGCCACTGTAGAGCATCCAGCGGCGGTCGGGTTTGTCCCGCCGCGCGGGCTTGTCCGGCCCGACGGCCTCGGAGCTGAACGAGAGATCCACGCCCGTGGCACCGGCCGCGGGGCGCGCCTCGAGGCGGGGTGGGAGGGAAGGGGGGAGCAGCCCTGGCGGGTGGGGCAGAGACACCGGCGGCGGAAGTTCGGCCACGTCGGGGACCATGGTCCCCATCGACGGCTGCGGCGCCGGCGTGCGGAATTGGTCGATCGTGTCGAGCCGGCCTTCGCGGCTGACCACCCGCGTGGACACCAGCGGGGGCGTGTCCTCCGGGTCCTCCGGAAGGAGCCCCTGCAGCGCGCGGATGGAGTCCGCCATGGCCCGCACGCTGGGGTAGCGCTCCTCGCGACGGTACCGCGTGGCGCGCCGGATCACCTCGGCGAGCGCGTCGGGGATGCCGTCGAGCATCGCGCTCTCCTGGTCGGCCATGAACAGCTCTGGAGGCGTGTCCCCGCGGAGGGTGGACCACAGCGTGGCTCCCACCGAGTAGAGATCGGCCCGCGCGTCGACGTTCTTCGCGTCCGACTTCTGCTCGGGCGCCATGAAGCCCCAGGTGCCCATCACCGCACCCGTCTTGGTGAGCCCGTTGTCGCCTTCCTGCTGCACCTGGGCGATGCCGAAGTCGGTGATCCGGATCTCGCCGCTGCGGGTGAGGAGGATGTTGTGGGGCTTGATGTCCCGGTGGATCACCCCGGCGTCGTGGGCCGCCTGGAGGCTCTCACAGAGCTGGAGGCCGACCTTGGCCGCGAGCCGCGGGGGGAGGGGACCGTAGTCCCGGATGCGGTCGAGCAGCGAGCCGCCTTCGACCAGCTCCATGACGATGTAGCAGCGGTCTCCTTCCTCGGCGACGTCGAAGACCCGCACCACGCGGCTCTCCTCGAGGGTGGCCATCGTCTGCGCTTCGGTCATGAAGCGGCGACGCAGGGCCGGCCGACCGGCGAGCGCGGGCGAGAGGACCTTGATGGCGCGCGGGCGCTGGAGGCGCTGGTCGAAGGCGCGGTAGACGGTAGCCATCCCCCCCTCCCCGATCACCTCCAGGAGTTGGAACCGGCCCTCCGCCAGGGACTCTGGCATCACGCTGCTCATCGAGGCCACCGTAGCACGCCCCTGCGCCGGCTGCCCGCCTGCGACAACTCCTCGCAGAGTGTGTCGAGACGGCGCGCGAACGCGACGGCGCGCGGGTTGGCGTCGGTGGGCGCAGCGGTCGTCCGGGCGTCGGCGGCGTGGATTGCCGCGCCCAGGGTCGCGATGTCGGTCACCACCACCACCCGGTCGGCGATGCGTTGGGCGAAGCGCACCTGGTGGTCGTCCACGTGCTCCCGGAACCGGGACTGCCGGGGCACCACCACTGGCGTCTTCCCGAATGCGAGGGCCTGCATGATCGAGGCCGGGCCGCCGTGACTCACGATCACGCGCGCGTCGCGCATCCGCTCCTGCACGCGGTCGAAGGGGAGCATGGCGTCGACCTGGCCCCGGGCGGGTCGGAACCGGGTGTACCCGAGCTGGTAGACCACCTCGTCGGTGATCTCACCCGCCTCGACGAGGCGGTCCATCTCGCGTACGAGGCGCTCGAAGCCGTCCTCGTGGGTGCCGACGGTGACGAAGATCACAGCACCGACCCCAGGTGGATGCCGTCCGGGTAGAACACCTTCTGGTCCTCCCACTGGACCACCATCCGGTCGAGCACCGGGCGCACCAGGCGCGCACTCCAGGTCGGGGAGTCGATGCGGTCGTAGACCTCGATGTAGACGGTCTTGCAGCCGAACAGCACCTTCCCCACCCAGAAGAAGGGCACCGCGATGCCGGCGCCGTTGGACACCAGCACGTCGGGCTGCTCCTTCCAGAGCACCCGCAGCGCGAGCAGCGTGTTTCGGGCCGCGTTGCGCACGTTCCGATTGGTGGGGTGGTGCCCCCAGTAGACCCGCTCGTCGCGGAGGAGCGACACCGCGTCCGGCTTGTCGAAGGTGACCCACACCCGCTCGTGTTTGCTCCACCACGCATCCAGGCAGTGGAGTTGGGCGAGGTGACCGCCGGAAGAGGCCACGATGCAGACACGGGTCATCGCCGGGCGCCTATCGCAGCGCCGCCAGGCCCGCCCTCAGCCCCGCCCAGCTCTCCCGCCGCGCCCGCTCGAGCAGGTCCGACAACGCCGCCCGGTCGACCCGGGCGTCTTCGGCGGCGAGGCGTCCCCACGTTGCCGGATCCAGCCCCGGCGCACGTTCGGCGCAGGCCCACGCCTCCACCGCGTAGGCCGCGGTCTCGTGGTGCGCGACGGGGACGGCCAGCAGCGGGAGGTCCGCCGGCGCGAGCCCGAAGGGGCCCCGGCGGCTGTCGAGCAGCACGTGGACGCATTCGTGGAGGACCACGTCGGCGTCGGGGCGGGGCGTGAACGCGGCCGGGATCAGGTACGCGGTTCCGCCGCAGCAGAGCGCGTCGAGACGGGGCACGTCGTCGGACAGGGTGGGCGCTCCCATGTGGTCGAGGAGCAGGTTGGCGAGGTCCCAGGCGCGATCGAGGGGCAGGGCGTCCACGAGGGTCGGGTAGCTGGCCGCGGTCACCACGCGTACGCGGGCCGGGAGCTCCGCCAGCACCTGCGCGGCGTCGGGCGGATCGAAGAGCCCCTCCACTGCCCGCCGGGTGCGGTCACGGACGCGGCCGGCGACGTCCACCGGCGGCGCCCCGAGGCGCAGCGGCGCCCGACGCGCGCGCCAGGCGACGATACGACAGAGGATGTTCTGGAGGGTGGACGTCGCCTCGGCGCGCCGCGAAGCGGCTTCCCCGGGCCAACCGCGAAACCCCGGCGGGACGCGTCCGGTGGCCAGGAAGCGCTCGATCAGCTCGTCCGCGCCGTCGGCCACGGTCAGCCCTCGCCGGTGTCCAGGAAGCGGTCCAGCCGGGCCGCGGTGAGCTTGAACCCCGGCGCGACCCGACCGCGGCGGAGCGGCTCGTTGGTGACGTCGTCGAAGCAGGCCAACACGGCGTGGGGATCATCCTCGTCGGGCGCGACGTCGAGGTCGGCGCGCACCCGCATCCCGTCGGCGCGGGTGTAGGTGTTGCTCTTGTGGAGCAGGGCCCGCGCCGCGTGTTCGTGCCGACGGATCACCTCCTTGGCGGTCTTCACCAGGGTGGTGAACGCCGGGGCGTCGAGGGGCTTGGGGTTCTTCTTGTCGCGGCCCATGGTCCACGGCCCCACCAGCGCCGGCTCGGCGTCGCCGACCCGGGTCATGGCGACGGCCCAGCCGTCGTCGTCCTCGTTCTTGAGCACCCGGGCGGTCCACCCGTCGCGCACCCACCAGGTGGGGGTCATCACTTCGGTGTCGTCGCGGTCGTCGGCCAAACCACCCTCCCGGGGAGGTCGCCCTATCGCGCCGCGCCCCTCAGGCGGCGGCCCGCTCGGATAGAAGCGTACGGTGTCCGATGACGTGACCCGTGTGGCCCGAGGGGCGGGGATCCTCCTCCCCGCCACGCTCATCGGCAATGCCGCGCTGCTGGCGCTCGACTTCTACCTGAACGGCGTCCTGGGCATGGCCGACTACGGCCTGTTCGGCGCCACCAAGCGGGTGCTCGGCTTCGCCGGCTTCGTGGTGCTGTTGGGGATGGAGAACACCGTCATCCGCTACGTCGCGATGGCGCCGGCGCCCGCCGAGGCTCAGGCGGTGTTCCGTCGCGCCAGCGCGGTGACCGGGGCGTGCGCGGTGCTGGTGACGGCACTCTTGTGGGCGCTCGCCCCCGGCTACGCCGGCTGGATTGACGCCGACCCCGACACCGCCGCCGTGCTCCGGTGGGGTGCGCTGTCGTTGCCCTTCGCGGCAGTGCGCCTCTGCGCGGTGGCCGCCGCCCAGGGCGCCGGCGTGCTGAGCGTGCGCGCGGTGGTGATGTTCCTCCTCTGGCCGCTCGCGCAGCTGCTGGGCTTCGAGCTGTTCGTGCGCGGGTTGGGGCAGGGGGTGGTGGGCGCCGCCATGGCCTACACCGCCGCGATGGCGGTGGGCGCGGTGGTCGCGGTGGGCGCGCTGCTCCGGCTCCAGCCCGCCGTGCTGCGGGGCGCCTGGTGGCCCGGCGTAGGCTCCATGCTGGCCTTCGGGTGGCCGATGTGGGTGCAGGGCATCGGCATGGCGGCCTACACCTGGGCCGATCAGGTGCTGCTGGCGGGCCTGCGGAGCCCGGAGGAGGCTGGATGGTACGGCCCGGTGGCCACCCTCGCGCCCCTCTTCGGCCTCGGACTGGGGGCCCTCAACGGCATCTTCGCGCCGATGATCGCGGAGAAACACGGTGCCCAGGATCGGGCCGGGCTGGAGCGTCTGTACCGCCTCGTGACCCGGTGGGCGGTGGTGCTCGCGCTCCCGCCGGTGCTGGTGTGCGTCGCGCAGCCCGCGCTGGTGTTGCACGTGTGGCCCAACGCGTCGGAGGGTGCCGTGCCCGCGCTCCGCATCACCGCCCTGGCCCAGCTCGTCTGCACCGCGGTGGGCTCGGTGAACTATCTGCTCATCATGGGGGGATATCAGCGGGTGACCCTCGTGAACGCGATCCCCGCCCTGCTCCTGAACCTGGGTCTGTCCTTCTGGCTGGTGCCGGCGTGGGGGGTCACCGGCGCGGCGCTCGCGAACGCCGGGGCCATGCTCTTCGCCAACGTGGCGGGCCTGGCCCAGGTGCGGTCGTACCTGGGGATCTCTCCCTTCGATCGTGGGCTGTTGCGGGTGGGCCTCGCCGCAATCCCCGCGGCCGGCGCGGCGTGGGCGGCGGGGGCGCTGCCCGGGCCGGCGTGGGTCGTCACGCCCCTCGCGGGGGCGCTGTGCGGGGCGGTGCTCCTGGGTGTCATGCTGGCGCTCGGGCTGTCGGACGACGATCGGCTGCTGGTCGCGAAGATCCGCGCCCGGGTGCGCCGGTGAGCGGCTGGCTCCTGCTCGCGGCGGCGGCGGTGGCGGCCGAGGGTCGGCCCGTGCCTTTCGACCGCGACGCCGACTGGATCGGCGGCCTCTACCAGATGCGTACGATCCAGGTCCCGACCGGCCCGGTGGCGTTGGACTTCGACCCATCGGCCGCGCCCGACGTGCGCGTCCTGCCGCCGGGCGTACCGGTGACGGTGCCGCTGACGGGGACCGCGGCGACGGTGTACGTGATGACGGTCGGCAGCGGAGACCTGCGGAGCACCGGGGTGGCCGCAGACGGGGAGCTCCGCTACGCGGACGGTCGGGTCCAGGCGCTCAAGTGGATGGTGGGGGAGCAGATCTGGCCCGCCTGGGCGGGCGCCACCGGTCGGGGCGCCGAGATCGTCCCGCTGGGGGTCAACGTCGCCGGGGACACGATCACGGCCTCGTTGCTCACGGTGCCGACCAGCTGGACCGACGCGGCCCTGGTCTCGCTCACCATCACCGCCCGCCCCGGCACGGTCCCCATGGCGCTCGCGGGGATCACCCTGTCGGCGTCGCCGGCGGTCACCCCCGAGCTGCCGGTGGTGCGGACGCCCGGCCGCGTCCCGCTGTACCGCCCGTCTCCGGCGCCGCCGAACCCGCCCATCGTCGGCCCGGTCCGGGTGCGGGACGCCCACCTCGTCGACCCTTCCGGGGCGCGTCTCCGCTTCTGGGGCGTGAACCTCGTGGGCGCGGGCAACCTGCCCCAGGATCCCGAGGCCTTCGCGGCGCAGCTCGAAGGGCTCGGCTTCAACCTCGTCCGCCTCCACCACCTCGATCAGGAGGGGGTGCTGCCCAACCCGAAGCGCGGAGAGCCCGGCCAGCCGGCGGCGCTCCCGGCGCAGCTCGACCGCCTCGACGCCAGCTTCGCCGCCCTCGCCCGCCACGGCATCTACAGCGTCGTCGAGCTCATGACCCTGCGAAGCTTCCGGGCCGGGGAGGGGGTGCCCGGCTTCGAGGGGGTACCGCTCGGCAACAAGTACGCCAACCAGATCTGGCCGGCGTGGCTCGAGGCCGAGAAAGCGTGGGCGCGGGCGGTGTGGGGGCGCGTGAACCCGTACACCGGTCGGCGCTACGCCGACGATCCCGCGGTCGCCATGGTGGAGCTCTCCAACGAGAACAGCCTCGTGGTCGGCTGGTCGTCCGGGGCGCTGGAGCGCTTGCCCAAGCTG
>JAYVAS010000432.1:0-4252 GCA_043750895.1 Pseudomonadota bacterium | reverse complement strand
TAGACCCGTCCCGCGGTGAAGCTGTTCGCCTGGGACAGCGATCGGTTGACGAAGCGCTCGTAGTGGCCGAGGTCGAGGTCGGTCTCGGCACCGTCGTCGGTGACGAAGACCTCCCCGTGCTGGTACGGGGACATCGTGCCCGGGTCCACGTTGATGTAGGGGTCGGCCTTCACGTTGGCCACCCGGAGGCCGCGCGCCTCCATCAGCGCGCCGATTGCAGCGGCCGACAGGCCTTTGCCGAGGGAGGAGAGCACACCGCCAGTGACGAAGATGAACTTGGTCTTCATGAGCGCGCCTCGGGGAAAGGGTCCGGGCGCCCGGACGACGCCACGCGAGTGTCACCCGGGAATGCCCGGGGGGCAAGCCCCCACCCGCGCGTCAGACCGATGGATTCTCGCGGATCCATCGCGCCTGCGCATCGCGGAGATCCTGTGGAGTGTCCACCGAGCGCGATGCGGAATCGACACGCACGAGCTGAACCGGAAACCCGGCCTCCATCCATCGGAGCTGCTCCAGCGACTCCGAGCGTTCGAGGTCGGACGGCGCGAGGCGGGAGATTGTGTCGAGCACCTCCGCCGTGAACGCGTAGACACCGAGGTGGAGCATCCACGGACCGGCGCGGGGGATGGCGAGGCGCGAAAAGTAGAGCGCGCGACCGGTGACGTCGCAGACGACCTTGACCCGCGCCGGATCTCCGGGATCGCCGTCCAGCGGGACCATGGCGGTCTGGATCCCGCCCAGCCCGGAGATCACCCGCTCGACGACCTGAGGTTCGATGAACGGTTCGTCGCCCTGCACGTTCACCACCACTTCGGCACGAAGCGTCCGAGCGACCCGCGCCACCCGGTCGGTCCCAGAGACGCACGCCCCCGTCAGCGCCACTTCGCCACCCGCGCCAGCCACCGCCGCCGCGATCCGCTCGTCGTCGGTGGCCACGACCACCCGATCGATGCCCCGCGCCGCGCTCACCCGCTCCCACACGCGGACGATCATCGGCTTGCCGCCGATGTCGGCCAGCGGCTTGCCCGGCAGCCGGGTCGCGCCGTAGCGCGCGGGGATCACAGCGAGGATGGTCACGGACGTTCCTTAACGCCAACGGGGCCCCGAAGGACCCCGTGGTGGTACCGCGGGCGCGTGGAGCGCCCCGTACGGCTAACGCTTCGAGAACTGGAAGCGCTTGCGGGCGCCCGGCTGACCGTACTTCTTCCGTTCGACCTTACGGGCGTCGCGGGTGAGGTACCCGGCCCGCTTGAGCTCGGCCCGTTCGGCCGGGTTGCTGGTCTGCAGGGCACGCGCGATGCCCATGCGGATCGCCTCGGCCTGACCCATCTTGCCGCCGCCCTTCACCGTGATGAAGAGGTCCACCGACTCGAGGCGCCCGGTCAGCACGAGAGGCTGACGGACCACCATCCGGAGGGTGGCGCGCTCGAAGTAGCCTTCGAGGGTGCGCTGGTTGATCGACACCTGGCCGGTGCCCGGACGGAGGAAGACGCGCGCGGCGGCCGACTTGCGGCGGCCGGTGCCGTAGTGCTGGACGAGGTTCTTGGCCATGGCGATCAGATATGCTCGGGGAAGGTGGTGGGCATCTGGGCGGCGTGCGGGTGATTGGGACCCGCGTAGACCTTCAGCTTCGAGAGCTGGGCCCGGCCGAGACGATTCCGCTGGACCATGCCCTGCACGGCCGCGGAGATGACCCGCTCGGGTGCCGTGGAGAGCACCTGCCGGGCGGTGAGCGAGCGCAGGCCGCCGGGCTGACCGGAGTACCGGTGGTACTTCTTCTGGTCGAGCTTGCGGCCGGAGAGGACGATCTTCTCGGCGTTGATCACGACGACGAAGTCGCCGGTGTCGACGTGCGGGGTGTACGAGGGCTTGTGCTTGCCCACGAGTACCTGCGAGATGCGGGTGGCGAGGCGACCGAGGGTCTGCCCCGATGCGTCCACGACGAACCAAGCGTGCTTGACGTCCGCGGGCTTCGCAGAAGGAGTGGACCAGGTGTGATGAGCGTTCATTGGATTTCCGCGCGCCGCGACGGAGGCCGGGCGCAAAGCCGGGCCCGTCTATGGGACGCCGACGGTTTCGTCAAGGTGATTCAGGGGGGAGGACGCCACGGGCGTCACCCCTCATCCTCTTCGGGCGGCACGTAGTAACTCCCCACCTCGTAGGGACGAGAGGCGTAGAAGATGTCCCCGGTGCCGAATCGGCCGTCGGACCACACCACGACGTAGTGCCCATCGAGGATTCCGATCGAGGGGTCGACGGCGTAGGAGCTCCCCGGAGCGTTCGAGTTGACGCGTAGATCCAGGGCATTCCAGTGATTCCCGCGGTCGAGCGAGAAATTGTAGTAGAGGTCGTTGAAGCCCACGTTGGCCGCGTCGGAGCGGTAGTCCTGCCAGACCGTCAGGACCTCGTCCCCGGAGGCGAGGATCCGGGGGTAGTAGCTCTGCGCCTCGCCGCCGGCGTCAGTGTCGAGCCGGAGCTCGTCCCACTTCCAATCACCGTCCTCGAAGACCCGGTGGTAGATGTCGTAGCCGCCCGACCGGTCGTCCTGCCAGACGACCTGGGCGCGACCACCCGCCGCCGAGACCGAGGCGTTGATCGAGTCGAACATGCCCTCGGCGTCCGAATCCCCCCGGCTCGGCACCTCGTCCCACTGTGCGCCCCCGTCGGCGGAGTGGCTGAGGTACACGTCTCGGCTCGCGCCCGACCGCTCGTCGTGCCAGACCACGAAGACGTCGTCTCCGTCCAGGGCGACCGACGGCAGGAAGCTGTTCGCCGACCCGGGCTCGTCGCCCCCGTCCAGCCGTACGTCCTCGCCCCAGCTCGCGCCCCGGTCGTCCGACCGATTGGCGTAGATGTCGGTCAGGCCGTCCCGGTTGTCCTCCCAGACGACCACCACGCGCCCCGTGTCGTCGGCCACGAGGCGGGGCCAGGCCGAATACGCCGCCCCCCCGGCGTCGGTGTCGGCGCGGGTCGCGCCGGACATCCAGGTGGCGCCGCCGTCCGCGGACGCCTGCAGGTAGATGTCGTAGGCGCCGTCGGGGCTGTCGAACCACACGACGTACACGTCGGATCCGTGGGCGACCACCCGGGGCCCGAGGGACATGTGGTCCCCTTCGGGATCGCCGTCGAGGCGCACGTCCTCCTGGAGCCAGGTGACCCCGCCGTTCTCGGAGCGGTTCAGGTAGATGTTGTGATTGGCGAGCTCGCCGTCCCGTGCGTCCTCCCACACGACCCAGACCGATTCGCCCTCGCACCCGACATCGGGCGCCACGGCCTCGGCCTCGCCATGGCTCACCCGCACGTCGGCCGGCATCCACGTCTTGCCGGCGTCGTTGCTGGCGTTGAAGTAGACGCTCACCACGTCGCCGCGGGCCTCCTGCCACACCGTGTACACCCGACCGTCGGGGGTGAGGCACATGCGGGGCGCCTCCGCCTCGAAGCCGTCGTCCTTGCCCGCGCGATCCACTCTGGAGTCGACTGTGGGCTCCGGACCTTCGCTTTTTCCGTCACACGCGGCGAGCAAGAAGAGCAGCATCGAACCCGAACCTCCCGAAGCCATCCAAGATACCGGGTTGACGCCGGAAGTCCATCCGGTAAAGAGGCGGCCTCTTCTGGAAAGGCGCATGCAGGACAAGAGCAAGCTCGGTACCCGCTACTCCTGCTTCGAATGCGGGCTGAAGTTCTACGACCTCAATCGTCCGGATCCGCTCTGCCCCAAGTGCGGCGCGGATCAGCGGACCAATCCGAACCCGGACCCCCGTGAGGCGGTGCTGGCGCGGTTCAAGGGCAAGAGCGCGGGCAAGGCCGGTCTCCGCCTCGACGAGCCCTTCGAAGAGGAGGAGGATGCCGACGAGGAGGCAGACGCCGACGAGCCCGATGAGCTCGAGGACGAGGAAGAGGATGCCGGCGAAGAGGCCGGCGGCGAAGACGAGGACTAGCAGGCTGCTGCAAAACCCTCCCGTCGCATGCTCGCCCCCCCGGGCCGTGGTCGGCGCCGCTCGCCCGCCGACCGACCGACCCCGGCTCAGTGACCGTGTGAGTGACCGTCGCCAGGCCCGTGCGGATGACCGTGCTCGAGCTCGGACGCCGACGCGGCGCGGAGCAGCACGATCTCGACGTCGAAGTTCAGGCGCACGCCGGCGAGCGGGTGGTTGAAGTCGATGAACGCCGCGGCCGGAGTGACCTTCGCCACCCAGATCGGCATCGGCTGACCGCCGGGGCCCTCCACGAGAAACTGCATCCCCTGCTGAGG
>JAYVAS010000431.1:0-8476 GCA_043750895.1 Pseudomonadota bacterium | reverse complement strand
GCGAGGCGAGAACAAGGACGCCTACGACCTCGTCTACATGTTGGAGAACTACGGGGCCGGCGTGGATGACGTCGTGCGCCGTTTCGGCAGCCTGCCGGGGTCGACGGAGGCCGGTCAGGCGCTCACCTACGTGTCCGAGGACTTCGCCACGCCCGAACACATCGGGCCGAAGCGGCGCGCGAACTTCATCGCGGGCGGCGACGACGACCAGCTGCAAGCCGAGGCGTTCGGCCTCGTGGCGACGTTCCTTCGCGGGGTCGGCCGAGCACGGTAGGCATCACCTCGCGACGTGGCCGCCGAGGTCAGTACCCCAGGTCGTGCTTCTGCGCCTCGTCCGCGAGTACCTGGAGTGCAAGTTCCTGGCGAACGTGCTGCGCGGCCTTGTAGCGCAGAACGTCGATCAGACGCACCCTGTCCTCATCTCCGCACCGCGGGAGTGCCAACCTTCCATGTTCCATGAGGTTGGCGAAGTGCCGGTGCGCGAGGTTGAGAATGTCCGCAGCCTCACTGAAGGTGATCTCGCGATCCGGCGGGAGCGACTCGATCGTGACGGACTCGCCATCGGCCAGGCGCCGCAGCACGTCAAGAACCAGCGTCATGGCCGCCGCGGGCAGGGGGAGAGACTTGCCAGCCACCACGACTTCGGCGCTCGCGGCGGAGTTCTCTGCCAGAGCGGCCAACGCTGCGCGGCAGGCGGCGGAATCGTCGGGGATTGGGCTGGGCACGGGCATGGTGTCGTATGGTATCCGACCCCGCAAAGACGGGGGGCGCCTACTCGTCGCTGCCGCCATCCTCGCCGTCGTCCTCCTCCGCCTCCGCCTCCTCCCCCGACCAGCCCCCCGCCCTCTCGATGGACCCGCACCCGCAGCCCCCGGTCACCGGGAACCAGCAGCCCGCCCAGCCCCGCGACCTGCGCTCCCGCCTCCCGCGATCCCGCCCATCCCCACCGCCCGGCCTGCTCCTCCCGCTTGTCGCCGTGCACCACCGCGACAGCGACGTACGCCCCCGGTTCACGCGCCAGTTCGCGCTCGGCCCGCTCCAACAGCTTGCGGAGGGCACCGATGTTCCGCCAGACCTGACCGCGACTTTGACCGGTCTTGCCTGCACTCTCGCCGCCCAGCCGATCCCCATGCTGCTGCCGGCTCACGCGGTTCACGCGATCCACAGATACATCATATGATACACACCGATGTGTCACGGCGCGACTCACGATCCACCCCACGCCACATCCCACTCTCCCCCATGAGGGTCATCCTCTCCAACGGCGTGAACCGCGTGAACCACCGGTCCGAGGACCTGGGTGACGTAGGCTCGGCTCAACCCACGAATGCCCGCCCCGGCAGGTCCGAACGGGGCCAGCGGCGGGTGATCGCGTCGAGCTTCTCCAGCAACGTCACAGCCGGGTGAACGCAATGGAGCTCGTCGTGGACCCAGGGGCTGATGGGGCGGTGGAGCGCCGGCGTCATCCGGGCGGAGCCGATCTCCAGCCGAACCCACGGGCTGATGACGGTTGCGAGGCCGCCGATGAACTCTCCCGGGTAGTGGACCTCGAAAACGGCGCTTCGCGCTCGCTCGTCCACCATGTCCTTGTTCACGGTGATGCGGCACCCGTCGATCACGAGCCCCGCTGCCAGCGCGTCGAACCAGGCGGCGCGCTTGGCGATGTGCGTGTCTCGCTCGCCCCTCCAGTTCGGGGACGGCGGTAGCCCCGCGGCGGTGCCGGTCCCGATCTTCACGTCGAGGTCCTCGGAGAACCGGTCGATGAGGCGGTAGCCCTTCGACAGGCAGGTACCGCCCTTGAACCAGACTTCCAGCCCCGCCGCGTGAAGCGCCCAGAGGACGTGGGTGATCCAGTAGTCCTTCTCGATCTGACCCGGGTTGATGCCGGCGCTCTCGCCGACATCGGACACGATCCGCCCGAAGTCGGGATCGTCGTGGGCGAACCTCACGCCCCCTTCCCAGACGCGCGGATCGCCGCGAGGATGCGCTCACGTTCGGCCGGGTGGGCGTACTCCTCCGCCATCTCCCGCAGGCGGCTCGCATTGAACCTTCCGTCCCGCAGTGCGCGCACAAGAAGCCCGTCCAGGCCGCTCGTGTCCTCACCCATGTGCCGCTCGTTGTGCAGAAGGTCCACGATGAACCACTCGATCGGCGGAGGGTTCGGAAACCGGACGCGGCGGAACCAGTACCGGCCACCGCCGATGCGAATGTGGCCGGTGAGCTTGTGGTTGTAGACCAGCGAGACCGCGAACATCTGCGTTGTGCCCAGCCCCAGCGCGTTCCAGAAGTACGGCCCCGTGATCAGGAACGGTTCACCGTCGAAGTACGCGCGGAGAAGCTCATCCGTTCTCGGCCCCACGGGCCCGAAGTTGCTCGGCACCGGGACGTAGTACAGCCCGTGGTAGGGCTGCTTCAAGACGCCTTGCTCGACCAGGCGCTTCGCCCACCGCGACGGGTTCGCCGTGAACGCGAACAGCTCGCGGGTACGATAGACACGACCGGGGGTCATGGCGGGAGGGGCGGTCATGGAATCAGTGTGGAAAACATACAGCCGCGACCACCGGGCGTCGAGGGGGATCCTCAGCAGGCCGGCATCGCGACCAGGACACGCATGTCCGCGCGCCGCCGTGAATCGACAGCGAGGTCACCGGCCGTCGTCATGCGCGCGACAGCGAGGTCGGCGACACCCGGCGGGCAAGCACGTATTCGGGTGCGAGCGTCATGGGAGCTTCCTCCACTCGATGAGCGCCTCCCCTTCGGAGGAGCCGCAGGCTCCGGGTCCTTCGCGGCTCCACTGGACCGTAGAACGAGCCCGGGACACGACTGGCGCACGTCTGCGTTGCCGGTCAGGTCTACGTACCTGACACCCGCGCGAGCTGGGCGACGACGGCGGGAGTAGACCGGCGATCGCGTCCTCGGCGCGCGCGACCCGCAGCGCCGCTCCCGGTACGAGCACTTCCACCCATCGGAGGCGTGTTCGGCCGGGGTCGAATAGCTTCTCCGGTGCCACTTCCCCCCGGGCTCTACGAGTCCGTCCTCACCGACGAACTCAGGGCCGCGGTCGACACGATCCGAGATCGAATCGCGCTCGATGATCTCTCTGCCGACGCGGCGCCACAGGCGCTCGCCCGGCACGTTCACGACCGCCTTGTCCGGGCGCTCCTCGAACTGCCTGAACAAGACCGGATCGGGAGCCAGGTCGCCCTGACCAACGCCCTTCTGGACGTGATCAAGCGGCTCGCTTGCGACTCCGGCGTCATCGATGGCGATCGGCTGACGGCCCCGGCGGCGGTGCTCCTGCACGTCGCGGAAATCGGTGGCCTCGGCGACGGGAGAACGCCGAGGCCTTCGCTTTCATTGGGCCAGAGCGACCTGCTCGTGAACGGCCCACGGGATCTCCGCCTGGGAGATGAGATTCGGCGGGAGCTCCCCTCGGCGAACCGCGTCGATATTCTGGTCTCCTTCCTCAAGTGGACAGGTTTCCGCGTGATCCGGCCTGAGCTGACGCGTCTCTTGGAGCGGCGGCCGGGCTGCGTCCGTGTGCTGACGACCAGCTACATGGGCGCGACCGAGCCGGAGGCCGTAGAGGCGCTGATCGAGCTCGGCGCTGACGTCCGCGTTTCCTACGACACGCGCCGGACGCGGCTGCACGCCAAGGCCTGGCTGTTCCATCGGGAAAGCGGGTTCTCGACCGGGCTCGTGGGCTCGTCGAACCTCTCCCAGGCCGCCCTCCTGGACGGCTGCGAATGGAATGTGCGGCTCACGGCCGTCGACAACAGGGTGATCCTCGACAAGCTCCGCGTGACCTTCGACCAGTACTGGGCCGATCCCGAGTTCGAGGCCTATGACCGAGCGAGATTGGTGGAGGGCTCCACCCACCGCGATGCCCAGCGCGACGCCCTGGCCCAGGTCGGGCAACTGCGTGCCCACCCGTACCAGCAGGAGGTCCTCGACGCGTTGGCACTCGAGCGGAGCCGGGGTCACACCCGAAACCTGGTGGTCGCTGCGACGGGCACGGGAAAGACTGTCATCGCGGCGCTGGACTACGCCCGACTCCGCACCACGCTCCCCCGCGCGCGCCTGCTGTTCGTCGCCCATCGCGAAGAGATCCTGCAGCAGAGCCTCGCGACGTTTCGGGTAGCCGTTCGCGATGGTTATTTTGGCGAGCTCCTCGTCGGCCGTCACCGACCCGTCGCCGGTGAGCACGTCTTCGCGTCCATCCAGTCGCTGCACTCCGACCGGATGGCGACGTTGGACCCCGAACACTACGACGTGGTCATCGTCGACGAGTTCCACCACGCCGAGTCCACGAGCTACCGCGACCTGCTGGAGCGACTTCGCCCGAGGGTTCTTCTCGGCCTGACAGCAACCCCCGACCGTGCCGATGGTCGCTCGGTCCTCGGCTGGTTCGATGGCCGGCTCGCAGCAAATCTTCGTCTCTGGGACGCCCTGGACCTCGGCCTCCTGGCACCGTTCCAGTACTTTGGGGTCTACGATGGGACCGACCTCACCACCGTGGACTTCCGGGCCGGCCGCTACGAAGTCAGCAGCCTGGAGCGTGTCTACACCGCCGACGACGTCCGAACGAAGGCCGTGCTGCGAGCGGTCGGGACGTACGTCCGCCGACCGTCACAGATGCGGGCGCTTGGGTTTTGCGTCTCCGTGCGGCATGCGGAATACACAGCGGAGATGTTCCGGGGCGCCGGGTTCGGCGCCGTGGCGGTTCACGGCGATTCCCCCGAAGATGCGCGAAAAGGCGCCCTCCGGGCGCTTCGGGACGGGAGCATTCAGGTCGTATTCACCGTAGACCTCTTCAACGAGGGCGTGGACATCCCGAGCGTCGACACCGTGCTCTTCTTGAGGCCGACGGAGAGCGCGACGGTCTTCTTGCAACAGCTCGGACGCGGGCTGCGGCACCACGAGGGCAAGTCCTGTCTCACCGTTCTGGACTTTGTCGGCAACGCCCACCGGCGTTTTCGCTTCGACACCCGCTATAAGGCGATCCTGGGAGGCGGTACCCGGTCGGAGGTGCGGTCGGCGATCGAGGACGGCTTTCCGCGCCTTCCCGCCGGGTGCGACATTCGCCTGGAGCGCGAGGCCCAACAAGTGATCCTGCGAAACGTCAGCGCGCAGCTCGACGATCGATGGTCTGCGCTCGTCTCGGACGTTCAGACCACGGGTGATGTCGGCCTTCGCGCGTTCCTCCGCCGGGCTGACCTCGAACTCGGTGACCTCTACTTCCGGGCCACGCGGAGCTACACGGCGCTCCTTCATGCAAGCGGGCTGCGGGCCGGCCCGGCCCCCGAGGGCGAAGCGATTCAGGCCTTGCCACGGCTGCTGCACATCGACGATGAGGTGCGCCTCTCCACATGGCGCGCGTGGCTCCGGTCTGATCGCCCGCCAACAGGTCAGGGTGCCAGCCCGCTCGTCTGGATGCTGTTCGCTTCCTTGGGATTCGCCCGGCGACCGGTCGCCGAGGTCGACGCAGCGCTCGCGACTGTCTGGGGGAACGCCGACCTTCGGGCGGAGTTGGCGGCCTTGCTCGACGAGCTCGATGACCAGCGCCGACGCCCAACGTATGCCGATTGCGCCGCGCCGTTCCGGACCCATGCGACCTACAGTCGGGACGAGGTGATGGCTGGTCTTCTCCAGGCCCGGGGCGGCCAACTGCTTCGCACCCAGGGTGGTGTGTTCTTTGAGAAGTCCTCGCGCTCCGACGTGTTCTTTGTGACCCTGGTGAAGGACGAACGCCACTTCACTCCGACCACCCAGTACAACGACTACCCGATCTCGCCGACGCAGTTCCATTGGGAGTCGCAGTCGGTCACGCGCGCCGAATCCGACACCGGCAGGCGGTATCGAGGGCTTTCGGGGCACGCTGGGTCGACGCTCCTGTTCGTCCGCCAGCGTAAGCACGACTCCCGGGGCATCACGATGCCCTACCTTTTTCTTGGGCCAGCGCACTTCGTCTCGTCGGAGGGTGAGCGGCCGATGCGCATCGTGTGGGAGTTGGAGCGTCCGATGCCGGGCGTGTTCTTCGCGGAAGCAAAGGTCGCAGCGGGATGAGTTGCCCGTTCTGTGACGCGCAGTCGGTCGCCATCCTCGCCGAGAACACCCTCGCCTTCGCCTTCCGCGACCGCTACCCCGTCTCCCCCGGCCACACGCTCATCGTGACGCGGCGGCACATCCCTGACTTCTTCGGCTGCACTGCCGAGGAGCGCGTGGCGCTGCTCGAACTCGTCGACCGCGCGAAGGCCGCCCTCGATCGCGAGCTGAAACCCGACGCCTACAACGTCGGCTTCAACGCCGGTGAGGCCGCCGGGCAGACGGTGATGCACGTCCACGTCCACGTCATCCCCCGCTTCCATGGCGACGTCGAAGACCCCCGTGGAGGCGTGCGCTACGTCGTTCCCGACAAGGCCAACTACCTTCGGCAACGGGCCGAGATCCTCCCGGACGGCGACCTCGGAGGCAGCTTCTACCTCGCGCTCGCGCCGCTGCTCTCGCGTGCAACCCGCGTCGACATCCTCGCGGCGTTCGTGCAGGACAGCGGCCTCGCGATGATCGAGCCCGCCGTGCAGGAGGCGCTCACGCGGGGTGCGCGGCTGCGGATCCTCACGGGCGACTACCTCGACATCACGCAGGTCGACGCGCTCCGACGGCTGGCGGATTGGGCGGCAGCCACGGCGGCGGAGCGAGGTGCTGATTCTGGCGCGTTGGCCATCGCGGGCGACCTCCATGCGCGCGTCATCGAGACGGAGCACCTCGGAGGCCGCTCGTTCCATCCCAAGGCGTGGCACATCCAAGGCGAGGACTTCGGCGTCGCATTCGTGGGCAGCAGCAACCTCTCGCGGTCGGCGTTGCACGACGGCGTCGAGTGGAATCTCCGGGTGGACCGCCATCGCGACCGTGCCGCCTGGGACCGTGTCGCTGGTTCGTACGAGCGGCTCTGGGCCGCCGCCCGCGTGATCGACGGCGACTGGATCGCCGCCTACGCAGCTCGGGTCCGTTCGCATCCTCGACCTCTTCCACTTGGCGAAGTCGGCGAACAGCCTGCGGTGGCGCTCCCCGAACCGACCGGGCTTCAGCGGGAGGCGCTGGACGCCCTCGCAGCGAGCAGGGCGGAGAACCGCACGCGCGCCCTCGTGGTCATGGCCACGGGCCTCGGGAAGACGGTCCTCGCCGCGCTCGACATCGTTTCCGTGGCAAGCGGCCGCCTCGGATCCCCATCGGTGCTGTGGATCGCGCATCGGCGCGAGCTTCTGGAGCAAGCGGCGACGACGCTCCGCCGGGGCCTGCCCGACGCCCGGTTCGCCTGGATGCTCGGCGGGGAGCGGCCGGAAGAGCCATTCGACGTGATGTTCGCGTCGGTCCAGACGCTTGCTCGGGCGGCCACGCTCGCCACGCTGGCGCCGGACCGCTTCGACTACGTGGTCGTCGACGAGGTTCATCACGCCGACGCCCCGTCCTACCGTCGCATCCTCGCCCACTTCTCCCCGGCGTTCCTGCTCGGGCTCACGGCGACACCCGAGCGCGCAGACGGCGGCGATGTCCCCGGGCTGTTCGACGACCATGTCCCCTACCGCGCCGATGTCGGCACCGGGATCAGCGAAGACCTGCTGGTCCCGTTCGCGTACTTCGGTCTGGCCGACACCACCGACTACCGGTCCGTGTCCTGGCGAAGCGGTCGGTTCGACGTTGCCGAGTTGTCCACCGCCCTGGAGACGCAGGCTCGAATGGACAAGCTGTGGTCCAACTGGCACGAGCCGGGCAGGACGGGCTCGCGGACCATGGTGTTCTGCGCCTCCATCTCCCACGCTGTCTTCGTCCGCGACTGGCTGAGGGCGCGCGGCGTGCGGGTTCGCCTCTGCCACGGCGGCGCGGGCTCCGACGATCGCGCCGCAGCCCTGCAGGATCTCGAAGCCAGGAGGATCGACGCCATCTGCAGCGTGGACCTGTTCAACGAGGGCATCGACTGCCGCCCGCTCGACCGGGTCGTGATGCTGAGACCGACCGAGTCGCCGGTCCTGTTCCTGCAGCAGCTCGGGCGCGGGCTGAGGAAGGCGGCGGGGAAGGAGCGCCTCGTCGTCATCGACTTCGTGGGCAACCACAAGGTCTTCCTCGACCGTGTACGCACACTTCTCAGCCTTGGAGGGAGCGAGCCGTCGCTGCAGGCGTTCGTCGCGCGCGGCGCCTCCGTGCTTCCTCCGAACTGCACGCTCGATTTCGAACTCGAAGCCGTCGACCTGCTGAAGCGGCTTCTTCCAGCCGGTGGTGGAGCCACCGCACTCGTGGCGACGTACAGCGAGCTGCGGGCCGCGCGCGGTGAGCGCCCGACCGCGGGCGAGCTCGTCCGCCGCGGCTTCAACCTCGGAGCGTTGCTCGCCGGCCACGGCGGCTGGTTCGGGTTCGTGTCCGCGCAGGGAGACCTGACCGCGACTGAGGCCTCGGTCTTCGCTGCGGCGGGCGGTTGGTT
>JAYVAS010000430.1:0-14388 GCA_043750895.1 Pseudomonadota bacterium | reverse complement strand
GGCAACACCGGCATGCTGAGCGCCGACCCCCTCTTCACCGATCCGGCCGGCGGGGACTTCTCGCTGGCGTCGGGCTCTCCCGCCGTGGACGCCGGGGATCCGGATTCGGTGTGGAACGATGTGGACGGGACGCGCGGGGATTTGGGGGGGTATGGCGGGCCTGCAGGTTCATGGTGATCCGAAAGCAAGGTTTGACGAAGATCGAGGCGCACTGAACATGGAGCGTGACGGCAGGCAAACGGATCATGGCTGCGCTATCCGTCTCCACTCCCGGAACTCGCTTAGGCGCAGTCCAAACCGCGCGATGCTCCCCTCGTGGAGCAGATGGAGCTCGTTGATGGCCATCGCGATGACGGTGTCGAGGTTGGCCGCGTCGACCACACCCGCGGCGCGTCCTCGCAGCCGTGCGGGGTCAATGGGGTCGCCGTCCTTCACCGTGTCGCGCACGATTTCAGCCAGCTCCGCGCGATAGCGGAGGCGAAGGGGATCCGGCGCTGGGAGTGCGTCGCGAAGGGTGGTGAATCGCTCGCACGAGCGCTCGTACGCCCATGCGAATAGCTCTCCCATGAGCTCCACTCGGTTGAGTTCGTACACCCCGAGAATGGCGTCCACGTACGCCCGGGTGGGCACGTCGACGAAGCTCAACGGCGCGAGGTTGTCCCGCACGAAGGGGATGCTGGCCGCCACGCGGGACACCCGCTTGTTCACGTCCTCGAAGGGTTGCAGGTAGGGGATCTGCACCAGCACGAACATGGCCTGCTCGAAAGGATCCTGGATGGCGCGTGCCTTCCGAAGGATCTGATCGAACGACTCCTCGATGAGCTGCGGGATCCCAGTTGGCTGATAGGTCGTTCCGGAGATGCTGACCATGATCGTTCGAAGTCGGCCGACGGCTCGCGGATCGGACACGAGGTTGTCCGCGAGGGCCGCATGGAGGTTCTGAAGGGTGTACCGGTTGAAGCTGATGGTCTCCGCGGAATCGACGAGCATCTCGATCGCCGCCTTGTGGTTGAGGATCATCTGGGCTTCGATTTGGTCCTTGCCCTCCGCCACGCGCCCGAACTCGATCAGGTTCTGCGTGTCGAGTCGCGAGTATGTGTTGCCTTCGAGGCGACTCGAGGCCCACGAGAGATCGATGAGGAGCCGACCCAGGACCTGCCGCGCGTACGTCCCCGCGGGGCGGGCCCCGTCGGGCGAGCGCCCCACGTCGTGGAGGTGGGCGCGGACGGGGGCCGCCAGGTAGTAATCGCGGTTCGGGCGGTAGGCGTCGAGAAAGTCCTTTCGATACCCAACGGGAGTTCGTTGGAAGAGGGGCCGGCGGACGAGTAGTTCAACCTCGGCCCCGGCCTGGGGCTTCCACTCGCGGGGCCCGGCCCGCGTGGCGCCCAGAGACTTGTCGTCCGACCTCGGCGGGCGGGCCTGGAGATATCGGCGTGCCGATGAGCCGCCGACGGCGTGGACCCGATTGGTGGACGCCAGCTGCGCCAGGTACCGCTGCAGGGTGCGCCTCGGGAGCCCCGGAAGCTGTGCGATGAGGTCGTCAACGGACACTCCGTCTGGGTGCGCCTCGACGATCGAGACGATGGCGTCGAGTGACGCGGCGGGACGCGGGCGGGGCACCAGGACCTCCGTAGTGGCGCGAGCCTCCTATCGCGCCACTACATCTGGCGCGAGCCCATCTCGCGCCACTACGGGGCGGCACGGACCCTCGGCCTCCTCACCTAGCACTGGCCTCCGGTCGAGCGCGGCCGATCAGGGGACCCGCAATACTGCCACTTCGTATTGGGTGATTTTGTCGTCGTGCGTCATCAACGTGAGCCCCTCGCACAGCGCCTGAGCAACGAGCATCCGGTCGAAGGGATCATGATGGTGGGGCGGCAGCACGACGGCCTCCCGCGTGTGTCGGAATTGGACTGGGAGTTCCATGAACCCCGAGGCCAGAATGCCATCCTCTACGGATTCGGGCAGCCGGAGCTTCCCCAGACTGACCTTGAGGCCCAACTCCCACGCCGTTGCCGCGCTTACATAGACCTCCTCAGCTTCGGCGATCGCGCGCACCATCGCGGGGGAGAGGCGCGGGTCCACAGCCTTCCACCAAAGGAAGACATGGCTGTCGAGCAGGAGCCTCATTCGGGGCTGTCGCCGCCGAACAGGAGCGCAGCGATCGTGGCGTCGGCTTGGTCGAAGTCCGGCGCGACCCAGACCCGGCCCTCCCAGCCGCCTGGCCGACGCGCGGGCGGCGAGGCCAGCGCAACCAGGCGAGCGACTGGCTTGCCGTTGCGCGCGATCACGATCTCTTCGCCCGCCGCAGCACGCTGGACCAGCTCGGAGAGGTGGGTCTTGGCGTCGTAGATGTTCACAGGGTTCATGTCGAGAGGATAGTGCCCCTGACCAAGCTGGTCAAGTGCAGCGTGATCACCCAGTGTGGAGGACGACTTCGAGCGCATTCGCTGGCCTGAGCCCGCGCATGAGCGCGCGGAGATCCGCTACGGCTCGAGCGCCAACCCGAACACGTCCTGGAACTTGAGGTCGGGCACCGGGAAGATCTCGGCGCGGTGCCGACCGGGGGCCAATCGGGACTCCATCGCGGGGATGAGCAGGGCGTTGAGGTCGGCGTCCGCCGAGCGGTCCTCCGTGGCGACGGCCAACGCCGCCGCGAACTCGATCCGCGCCTGCGCCTCGTCCCCTGATGTCCGCGCCAGCGCCCCCGCGAGGAAGCCGGCGAGGATGCGGTGGTGGGTGCTCATCGCGCGGGCAGATGCGCGCGCCAGGCGCAATTGGCTGGCGGCGGCCACACGGTCTCCTTCGGAAGCCGCGAGCCACGCCGCCATCAGGTGGATGCCAGGATCGTCCCCGGGGATCTCCCGGAGAATTGCCAACGCCGCCGCCGCATCGTGATGGTCGACCAGCTTCGAGATGGCACGCGCGTACGCCGTCGCCGCCGCGTCCAGCGGCCCCGGGATGTACGGGATCGAAGCGCCGAGACACCCATCCGGGCACTCCGCTCCCGCGAAGCCGGCGGAGAACGGCATGGAAAAGTACGGGGCCAGCGGGGCGGGCGTCACGCCGTCGCCGTGCGGAACGGCAACCCACAGCACCGGTTCACCGCCGACCTTCGTCACGATCACCACGCTCTGGGTCGCATCGGGGGACAGGGTGCTGTTGGGGCTCGCCACGCGATCATCACCGGTGGCCAGATCGTACCGATCGCGGAGGATTTCCACGGCCGCTGGGACGTCCATGTCGGCGGCCCGCGCCGCAACGAGGGCGGCGGCGCGGTCGTACCGAAGCCGCGCCCCTTCGACGGGGCCGCGTGCCGGCACCAGCTCGCGCGCGTGCATCGCTGGATCAAGGTACAGATTCGTCATGACCGTGGCGCCGAGGGTGGCGGCCTCGTCGCGGCTGTTCATCCCGACCACCGCCCGTCCCCCGCCGGGATCGCTCAGGATGAAGCTCCAGGCCCCCGCGGTGCGGAGGGCACCCATCAGGGCGACCGCCTCCTCTACCGTCGCCGCCCGGCGCAGGACCGTCTCGACGACGCGCAGCACGGAGACCTGTGGCTGACCGCGCGGCCCGAACGCGGCGCGCCACAGCAACGCCAGCGCCGACAGGTGAAGATCCCCGTTGAGCAGGGTGACGTCGCGGGAGACGTGAAGGTGCGTGGTCACGACCAGTCCCTTCTCGTTCACGCCCGTCGTTCCCGCGAAGACCTCTCCGACGTCACTGACCTGTGCATAGCGATACCCGTCGGGCCGTCCGCCGTGGTCGAGCGGCTCCACGAACACCAGCGCCGCGTGGGGCTGCCAGTAGCTCATTCCCCAGAAGTCCACGTTCCGCGCGTGGAAGGTGTTCCCCCCTCCCTCAGCCACGAAAGACGTGCACCCCCCCGTGGGCCGGCCGGTCAGGCCGTCGAGCTGGACCATGCCCGACGTCGCCACCTTGAGCGCGGGACCGACGCTGCCCAGCTCTGAGAGCCATGCGTAATGGCGAATGGTGCCCGCGGGCAGGCGCAGCGCTTGCTCCAGCCCACGCGCGCGTGCCTCCATCTCGGGCGAGAAGAAGCCAGGGACGTGGGCCTCGTGACGGGCCAGTGTCCACCGGAACGGTGCGGGCAGCTCGGCGAGCATGCCCTCGACCATCGGCAGGTACGACGCCGTCATCTCCTCACTGAGCAGCGTGCCGTACATGCGGCCGATGTCGGTGTCGGTGCCGTGCAGGTCGAGCACGTGATGGCCGCCGATCTCGCGGCGGCATCCCCAACCGGCCGCGTCTCCCACGGTCCCGGTGCAGACCGACACCGCGTGAGCGAGCGGCAGGAGAACGAGGGTGAGCATGTTTGGATGCGATTGGGGAGAGCAAGAGCCGTGCCACGCAAAACGGTCTGTAGAAGGCGCAGCCACTACGAATGGCGCGAGCGCCCCTCGCTCCACCAGGGCGTAGGCCCCCGGCCGTGGACCACGCTCCCTGCTGCGCGTCGCGAGCCAATAATCCGCAGGCCCGCCCTGTACGATTTGACCCTACGGCGGGCCAAAGGACCCAGGCGTCCACGATGCTGGCGGCGAGAGGGGCCCACGGCATGCACACGCCGGGCGCGTCCACCCGCGGCACGCGGATTGCACTCCCCCCACCCCCCTCCCTGGACCACCCCATGACCGCGTCGCGTCGCGCCTCCGTCCTCGCCTGCCTGGCTCGGGTGGCTGGTCACGTGGCGAGTGTCCGTCGCATGGTCGAGGAGGACCGCTCCTGCATCGACGTCCTCATGCAGATCGCGTCGGTGCAGGCCGCGCTGGCCCGGGTCGGCGGCGAAGTCCTCCAGACCCATGTCGAGCATTGCGTGGCCGACGCGCTGCGTTCCGAAGACGAAGCCGACCGGAAGCAGAAGCTCAAAGAACTCGTCACCGTGTTCGAGCGCCATGCCCAGTTTCGGGGCCGTTAGCGCCTGGGCGCTCCTCTTCGCGCTCGCCGGCGGCGAGGCGCGAGGGGCGGAGCCAGACCACCTCGCCGGCCTGGTGGCGATCGCCCTGGAACGAAATCCCGAGACCGTCGCCCTCGACCTGGACGCCGACGCCGCGCGGGCGCGGAGCGCGGCCGCCGGGCGTCCGATGGACGTCCAGTGGATGCTCGGCGCCCAGGCGCTCGGCGCGATGCCGGACTCGGCGGACCCGACGATGTTCATGTTCGGCGTCGAGCAGATGGTCTCAATGCCCTCCGCGTACCGGAGCCAACGCGCCCGCGCCGCCCTCGATGTGCGCTGGGCCGAAGGGGATCGGGCCCGCATCGAGGCCGACCTCAGGTCGGCGTTGTGGGAGTACGCCGCCCGTGCCCGTGCCCAAGCGGCCCAAGCGGCGGCGCTCGACGAGCAGATCCAGGCGGGGGAAGCTGCCCTCGCGCTGGGGCTCGCGCGGTACCGTGCGGGTGGCAGTGGCTCCACCGCGATTCCCCGCGGCGCCGACCAGGAGCCGGAACCCCCGGCGGTCCCACCGCCCGCAGTGTCGTCGGCGCGCACGGGTGGGGGCATGGGCGGCATGGGCGGCATGGGCGCGGCAACGGCCCGAGCTCCCAGCGGTCCCGACGCCATGGGGGGCATGGCCAGCCCGTCGATGTCGGCCATGGGTGGCATTGGGGCGGGCGGGATGTCCCCCTCCATGGGCGCCGAGGGGCTCGCAGCGCTCCTGCGGCTCGACGCCGAGCTGGCGCGTCTCCAAGCCGATCGTGAAGCGCTTGCGGCCCGTCGTGCGGGCGAGCAGGAACGGCTCGCGTTGATCGTCGGCCCCGACGCCGCGCGCGCCGTGGTCGCAGACCCCGCTCGGTTCCTCGGGGCCCCGGACGCCTCCTCCCCCCAGCCCGAACGCACCCTCGCCGCGACGTCGATCGCGGTGGCGGAGGCTGAGGTCGCCCTGGCGCGGGCAGGGCGTCTCCCGACGTTCATGCTGGCCACGGACCTTCGGATCATGCCGGAGGGCATGGTCGACGGCGTGGACGCGACGATCGGGGTCACCTTCCCCCTCTGGGGGGGATCCCGGGCGCGATTGGACGCGGCGACCGCCACCGCCGCCGCGATCGCGCGACGCGCCGAGGGCGTCGACCGCGGTCTGGCCGACGCCATCGCCGCCGCGAAGGCCGAGCGAGCCGCCGCGGAGGCGCGCGCCACGGTGCTCTCGCGGGTGGCGGTGCCGCGAACACACGCCGCGTGGGAAGCCACCGTCGCGGTGTGGGGCGCGGGTGGCGGGACGGCCACCGACCTCATCGCGGCGTGGCAGGCCGAGGTGAGCGTGACCCGTGAGGCGGTGGACGCCGAATTGGCCCTCGAACTGGCACGCGCGCGCCTGGCGCGCCTGGAGGGACAATGAAGTACGCACGCCCGATCCTGACGCTACTCCTCGCAGGCTGTGGCGGCTCGCCCTCCGATCCCGCTCCCCACGACATGGCAGACATGCCTGACCCGTCGAGCGCAGACCATGGTGCCGCCACCACGCCCGCCACGGGCATCCGGCCCACCGAGGGCGCCGCGGCGATGATGGGGCTCCAGGTCCAGGCGGTGCGGGTCGGGGTGGGGCAGGTGCCCCGACGAGCGCCGGCGTCGGTGCGCTACGACCCGACCGCGTCGGCGCGCGTGACCAGCCAGTCTGGCGGACAGGTGCGCGCGCTGACGGTACCCGCACCGGGAGGTGCGGTCACGCGCGGGCAGGTGCTCGCGCGCATGTACGATCCAACGCTGCGCGCCCTGCTCGAGGAGGTGCGCGTGGCGCAGACGCTGCAAGAGCCTTGGCGCTCGGCCGCGGCCGACCGGGCCAGGGCCAGTGGCGTCTCCGATGCCGATGTCCGCGCCGTCCTCGAGGGGGGACCGGTCCCCGAGACGTTCGCGATCCGCGCGCCGATCGGCGGCGTCGTGGCCTCCCGCCCGGTGACCGAAGGCGCGTGGCTCCCGCCCGGGGGGGTGATCGCCACCCTCGTGGATCCCGAAGCCGTCCTCGTCGACCTGGTCGTCGACGGGGCCCCTCCGACTCCGGGCACGATGGTCACGCTACGCGATCCCGGCGGGAACGCCCCCTCGATCGGGGCCACGGTGGTCGGCACCCTTCCGGAGGCCACGACCGCCGGCGTCCTGGTGCGGGTGCAACCCCTCGCGCCCGTCGCCCCCGGCCGACCCCTCGTCGCCGAATGGACCGAAGAAACGGCGTCCTCGCTGTGGGTTCCTGCGTCGGCGGTCGTCGACACGGGCGCGCGGCGCGTGGTCTTCGTCTCCACGTCCGAGGGCTTCCTGCCGCGGCCGGTGGAGCCGGGCACGCGCGCGGGCGACGAGATCGAGATCCGCAGCGGCGTCACCGCGGGCGAGTCCGTGGCCGCCGGGGCCGCCTTCCTCCTCGACTCCGAGACGCAGATCGGCGCCATGGGCCACGCGGGCCACGGCGCCCCAGAGCCGAAGAAGTGATCGCGCACATCATCGAGTGGAGCGGTCGAAACCGCTGGGTGGTCCTGATCCTCTCGCTGGCGCTCGCGGCCGCGGGGGTCTGGGCCGCGAAGTCCTCGCCCCTCGACGCCGTCCCCGACCTCTCCGATCCGCAGGTCATCGTCTTCTCCGAGTGGATGGGGCGTTCGCCGGAGCTGGTCGAGGCGCAGTTGACCTACCCCCTGGTCACCGGGCTCCAGTCGCTCCCGGGCGTGAAGTCCGTCCGTGGTTTCACGATGTTCGGCATGTCGTTCACCTACGTCCTGCTTCAGGACGGCGTGGACCCCTACGACGCCCGCTCGCGCGTGCTCGAACGCCTACAACAGCTCCAGGTCCGGCTCCCTCCCGACGCCGAGGTGTCGCTCGGTCCCGACGCCTCAGCCGTCGGATGGGTCTACGAGTACGTGCTGAAGGACACGACCGGCACCCGCACCCCCGGCGACCTTCGGGCGATTCAAGACTGGACCCTCCGCTTCGAGCTGGAGTCCGTGCCCGGCATCGCCGAGGTCGCGTCCCTGGGCGGCTTCGAGAAGCAGTGGCAGGTGGTGCTCGACCCTGATCGGCTCCGGGCCAGCGGGGTCTCGGCGCAGGAGGTCGTCGCGGCGGTGTCCCGCAGCAACCGCGAGACCGGCGGTCGGGTGATCGAGAGCGCGGGCCGGGAGCTCTACGTACAGGGGCGGGGATTCCTCGCCGACCTCGACGCGCTGCGCCAGGTTCCCGTCGCAATCGGGAGCGACGGGACCCCGATCCTCCTCTCCGCGGTCGCAAGCGTGGAGCTGGGCCCCGACATCCGCCGAGGCATCGCCGACCTCGACGGCACCGGGGAGGCGGTCGGTGGAATCGTCGTCGCCCGCCAGGGGCAGAACGCCCTGGAGGTGATCGACGCCGTGAAGGCCAGGCTCGCCGTCACCGTGCTGCCGGAGGGCATCGAGATCGTGCCGGTCTACGACCGCTCCGACCTCATCCGGGACTCGGTGTGGACGCTCTCCTCCGCGCTCGTCGAGGAGTTCGCGATCGCCGCGCTGCTGCTGCTGTTGCTCCTCCGGCACGTCCGTTCGGTGCTCGTGCCCCTGATCATGCTCCCCGTCGCCATCGCGTTCACCTTCGTGCCGCTGTGGGCGATGGGCATCACCATCAACATCATGTCGCTCGCCGGCATCATCATCGCCGTGGGTGACATGGTCGACGCCGTCGTGCTCCTGGTGGAGAACGCGGCACGCCGCATCGAGAAGGAACCGGACCGCGACCGCACCGAGGTGGTGCTCGCCGCCGCGAAAGAACTGGGCGCACCGCTGGTGAGCTCGCTGATGATGACCGCGGTGTCTTTCATCCCAATCCTGGCGCTCCAGGCCCAGGAGGGTCGCCTCTTCGGTCCGCTCGCGCTCACCAAGACCTTCGCCATGGTGTCGGCGGCCATCTTCACCATCACGCTGGCGCCGGCGCTCGCGGTGTGGCTCCTGCGCGGCCGGATGCCCGTGGAGGCGAAGAACCCCGTGTCGCGGGGCTTACGCTGGCTGTACCGTCCGTTGGTGGGCGCGGCAACGCGCCGCCCCTGGGTGTTCATCGCGGTGGCGCTGCTGGCCACGGGGGCGACCATCCCACTGTGGCGCGGTCTCGGCCGCGAGTTCATGCCCCCGTTGTACGAGGGAGCGCTCCTGTTCATGCCCGTCACGGTCCCGGGCATCTCCGCCGAACAGGCCCGTCAACTCCTCGTCGGGCAGGACCGGGTGATTCGCGACACGCCCGAGGTCGACCACGTGCTCGGCAAGGCGGGACGTGCAGAAACCGCCACCGATCCGGCTCCGCTGTCGATGATGGAGACGATCATCACGCTCAAACCGCGCGACCAGTGGCGACCGGGCATGACCCCCGAGAAGCTCGTCGCCGAGCTCGAAGAGAAGCTGAAGGTCCCGGGGGTGCAGAACGCGTTCACGATGCCGATCAAGGCCCGCATCGACATGCTGACCACCGGCATCCGGACGCCGGTGGGCGTCAAGGTGCTGGGGACCGACCTCGTGAAGATGGAGGAGGCGGCCAAGCGCATCGAGATGGCGCTGCGTGACGTGCCGGGGACGCGCAGCGTGTACGCGGAGCGCCAGCTCGCAGCGGTGTTGGTGAACGTGACCCCGAGGCGGGAGGACCTGGCCCGGTTCGGCGCCGTGTCCGACGATGTGCTCGACGTGGTGGACCTGGGGCTCGGCGGGATGCCGATCGGACGAATCTACGACGGGCGCGAACGTTACTCGCTCATCGCCCGCTTCGGTCGGGACTTCCGCGCCGACGAGGCCAGCATCGCGCACCTCCCCGTGACCACGCCGCTCGGCGTCGTCCCCCTCGGGGCGCTCGCCGACGTCACGCGGTCCCCGGGCCCGGCGATGCTCGTCGACGAAGGCGGAAAGCTCGCGGCCTACGTGTACGTCGACCCCGGCGAGCGGGACATCGGTGGCTACGTGGACGAGGCCAAGGTCGCCGTCGCCGCCCTCGGGCTCTCCGAGGACCTTCAGGTCGTGTGGACCGGCCAGTACGAGTTCCTCGAACGCGCGTCGAAGCAGATGCGGTTGCTGGTCCCCCTCACGCTGGCGCTCATCTTCCTGCTCGTCTGGCTCGCGTTCCGGACGGTCGGCGAAACGCTCATCGTCCTGGCAACGTTGCCCCTCTCGGTGCTCGGGAGCATCTGGTTCCTCTCCGCGGCCGGCTACAACCTCTCCATCGCGGGGTGGGTCGCGATGCTGGCCCTCATCGGCGACGGCGCGCAAATCAGCTCGGTGCTGGCGGTATACCTCGACCTCGGCGTGAAGGAAGCCCTGGATCGTGGCGAGGTGCTCACGCCCAAACGGCTCGCGGAGGTCGCCGCCGACAGCGCGGCCGGCCGGATTCGCGGGGTGGTCATGGCCATCGCCATCGACACCCTCGGCCTCATCCCCGTGCTCGTGGCGACGGGTGCCGGTTCGGACCTCGCCCGCCGCATGGCCGGGCCCACCTTCGGCGGGATGTTGAGCCTGACCTTCATGACAACCCTGGTCCTCCCCGCCCTGTGGGTCATCTGGCGCACCCACCAGCTCAAGCGCGGTACGCTCGTCTCCATGCTCGCCCGCTCCCACGGGGGGTAGGCCCGATCACGCGCCGTACGATCACACTCTGATCCAAAGCGTCTCATTGTCGTCGGGACCTGCGTGCTTAGAGCTATCCACGTTCGAACATTCCTTTGGACGACCGCGCGCCCCCGACGACGTCGTTTTCCCAAGGAGATCCCGTGAACCACCTCGACCAGATTCTGAAGAGCCATCCCGGCCACGCCGAGACCCAACACCCCGGCTGGCTCGCGTGCCTGGAGGCGTGCCTGAATTGCGCCCAGGTGTGCCGGAGTTGTGCCGACGCCTGCGTCGCCGAAGCGAAGGGAGACATGTTGACCGCGTGCATCCGCCGCAACATGGACTGCGCCGCGATTTGCGACGCCACGGCGCAGGTGCTCTCGCGCACCTCCCAGCCCGATTGGAAGGTGGTGACGGTCCTGCTTCAGGCGTGCGCCGCGGCCTGCGGATCATGCGCCGCCGAGTGCGAACACCACGCGGAGATGATGGACCACTGCCGCATCTGCGCGGAGGCCTGCCGCGCGTGCGAAGCCGCGTGCAAGGCCCTCGCCCCGAAGGCAATGTCGTGCTGTTCCTGATCCTGGCCGCGTGCGGTACCGCGCCCGCGCCTTCCCCCGGCCCGTCGGCGATGCCCAAGGAGATGAGCGAGCACGCGCCCGGCATGGCCCTGCCAGCGATGGAGAACCAGCCGTTCGACCAGATGTTCATCGATAGGATGGTTCCCCACCACGAGGGCGCGGTGACGATGGCGATGATCGCGCGATCGCGCGGGGAACATGCCGAGATCAAGTCGATGGCGGAGGCCATCCTCACCTCCCAGGCTCAGGAGATCACGAAGATGAAGGGCTGGCGGAAGGCCTGGTTCGGAAGCGAGGACATACCGGCGATGCCGATGGCGCACGGCGACATGTCGGGGATGTCGGGGATGTCGGGGATGTCGGGGATGTCGGGGAGGTCGAGCATGGCCCACATGGCGACCGACATCGAGGCGCTGAAGACCGCGACGCCGTTCGACCTCGCGTTTCTCGACGCGATGATCCCGCACCACGCCGGAGCGGTCCAGATGGCGCAGCATTGCGCCGAGAAGTCGCTACACAGCGAGGTCAAAGCCCTCGCGGCGAACATCATCTCCGAACAAGAGAAGGAAATTGCGCAGATGCGGGAGTGGCGAGCGGCCTGGTACCCGACGGCGCCTCCCAAGGCTCCACCGGCTCCCTGACGGCCCAAGGCTCGGTCCAACCCGCACGCGAAAAGGAAAATGCCGTATGAGCACAGCGAGCGTAAGGGCCCGTCCGGAAACAACCGTGTCGCACCGAGGGCGTCGATGCGCCTCGCTCGCCGTGTTGCGAGCCGCCGCATGAGCGATACCGCCGCGACGGCCAATTCCACCGCGGGCCTGACCGCCGCGCAGGCCAGCGCCCTCCTCACCGAGGTTGGACCCAACGAGATCAAGCGCGAGGCGGCCACCCCGATGTGGCGCATCCTCGTTCGTCAGTTCATGAGCCTCGTCATCGGGCTCCTCATCGTCGCGAGCGTCATCGCCCTGGCGTTGGGAGAGATCGCGGATGGCGTCGCGATCCTCGCGATCGTGGTGTTGAACGCGCTCATTGGCTTCTTCCAGGAGTACCGCGCCGAGAAGGCGGTGCTCGCGCTCCGGGCGATGACCGCGCCGCGCGCCCGGGTGGTCCGGGACGCGCAGACAGTCGACGTGCCGGCCGCAGAGGTGGTGCCCGGCGACCTGCTACAACTCGAAGCGGGTGATCTCGTCGCCGCCGACGCCCAGCTCGTGGAGGTCCACGGCCTCACCGTAAACGAAGCGGCGCTCACCGGCGAGAGCGTCCCCGTCGAGAAAGACGCCGCTCCGTTGGCAGACGACGTCGCGCTGGCAGATCGCCTCGATCGGGTCTATGCCGGAACCGCCGTGGCGGCGGGGACGGGCACCGCGTTGGTCATCGCCACCGCGATGGAGACCCAGCTCGGCCACATCGCCCACCTGCTCGCGACCACGGAGGACGAGGCCACACCGCTACAAGTCCAGCTGGCAGGGGTGTCCCGCACCCTCATCAAGATCTGCCTCGCCATCGTCGTGGTGGTCGCAGTTCTCGGCGTCGTTCGCGGGCAGCCCTGGCTCGACGTCCTGCTCTCGTCGGTCTCGCTCGCGGTCGCCGCGGTGCCGGAGGGGCTGCCCGCCATCGTGACCGTGGCGCTCGCGGTAGGCTTGCGTCGCATGGCGGCCCGCAAGGTCCTGGTGCGCCGCCTGCCCGCCGTCGAGACGCTCGGCGCCGCCACGGTGATCTGCACCGACAAGACCGGCACGCTGACCACCGGACAGATGGTCGTCCGCGACGTCTGGGGCGCGGACAAACAGGCGATCGCGTTTGCGGCGGCGGCGAACTGTGATGCCGAGCTGGGCACCCGGACGGGAGATCCGACCGAGTTGGCGCTGCTCGCTGCCGCGCAGGAACAGGGGATCGAACGCGGTGACATCGAACGCGACCTGCCACGCCAGACGGTCAATCCCTTCGATGCCGACCGCAAACGAATGTCGATTCGGCGGTCGGACGGCGTGCTGTACGTGAAGGGCGCTCCCGACCTGACGATCCCGCTGTGCATCTCGGGTACCGAGGGCGCCTTGCAAGCGAACCAGGACCTGGCCGCCCGAGGGCTGCGGGTACTCGCGATCGCCACGGGATCGGGGGACGCGGAGGAGGGATTGACCCTCCTCGGGCTGGTCGGCATCGCCGACCCACCGCGAAAGGAGGCGATCGAGGCGGTGGCCCAGGCGCGCGCCGCGGGGATCGTCACCGTGATGATCACCGGCGACCACCCCGCCACGGCCGAAGCCATCGCCCGCGAGATGGGCATCCTGCAGGAGGGGGAGGCCGTCGAAACCCGTGTGCACGCCCGCGCGACCCCCGAGGACAAGCTGCGCATCGTGCGGGAGTGGAAGGAACAGGGCGCGATCGTGGCGATGACGGGCGATGGCGTCAACGACGCGCCCGCGCTGCGCGAGGCCCACATCGGGATCGCGATGGGGATCGCCGGTACCGAGGTCACCCGCGAGGCCGCGGACATGGTGCTCGCGGACGACAACTTCGCGAGCATCGTCGCCGCGGTCCAGGAGGGGCGCGGCATCTTCGCCAACATCCAGAAGACCGTCACGTACCTCATGGCCGGGAACTTCGGCGAGCTGGTCGTCATGCTCGGCGCTGCCGTGGTGGGCATGCCACTCCCCCTGTTGCCGATTCAACTCCTCTGGATCAACCTCGTGACCGATGGCCTGCCGGCGCTCACGCTGATCATGGACCAGGTCGATCCCGATGTGCTCACCCGCCCGCCGCGGCCACACGGAAAGCCCATGCTCGGGCGGCGAGAGTGGATCATGATCGTCGGCACCGGGCTGCTCCAGGGGGCAGTCGTGCTTGGGATCTTCGTTTGGACGCTCCGTGCGGAGGGGATCGAGGAGGCACGGAACCTGGCGTTCTCGACGCTGGTGTTCGGCGAGCTCTTTCGTGCGTTCGCGGCGAGGAGTCGCACCCGCACCTTCTGGGCGGTCGGGCCGCTGTCGAACCTCCGCCTGCTCGGGGTGGTGCTCGCCTCGGTGGTCGTGCAGATCGTAATGCACCATGTCGGGTTCACCCAGGCGCTGTTCGGGCTCGCCCCCATCTCCCTCATGGACTGTCTCCTCTCGATCGGGCTCGGCCTGGTGCCTGTCACCGTGATCGAGGTGAGCAAGGTCGTCGTGGCCCGGATTCCCGCGATGGCGGCCCTCAACACGAAGCTCCTCGGACTCCAACCCGAAACCACGGAAACCCCGATGAACGATCCCAAACGTGGTCCCGCCAC
>JAYVAS010000429.1:0-7457 GCA_043750895.1 Pseudomonadota bacterium | reverse complement strand
CCCTTGGGGCCGTCGGTCCGGGCGACCCGAGGCTCCCGCCGTCGCCGGACGAGCAGCAACCCCGCCACACCCGCGAGGGGCCAGCCTGCCGCCCCGTCGCCCGACGCGCACCCGCACCCCGACGACGCCGACTTCCCGTCGCCCCCGGTGTCCACGCTCCCCTCCGGGCAGGCGTCTCCGAGGTAGGCCCAGGTGTCCAGGTCGATGTAGCCCTCGTCGTCGCCGTCGACGGTGGAGAACCCGGCCGTCGCGCAGTCCACCGCCGGCGCGGTGATCTCCACCGTCTCGGTCGTCATCTCGATGGTCCAGGTCTCGTCCTCGCCGATCACGCCGTGGGTGCTGCTCCAGGTGCACGCGGCGTCGAGCCAGCGCTCGACGTCGGTCTCGCCCCAGCGGTCGCTGGACTCGCGGAAGGCCACGAAGCTCGCGTTCTGCGGCCACTCGGGCACCAGCAGCCCCTCCCAGGAGATCAGCCACTCTTCGCCGTGGGCGGAGACGTTGCCGTCGTCGCTCCGCGTGTCGGTGAAGCGCGCGGTGAGCCGATCCCAGGCCGAGCCGTCTACCGGGTAGACGTCGATGGTGGTGACGGTCTCGACGTTGGCGCCCTCGCCGACGATGTTCTGTGCGTACACGACGGTGGAGCCGTCCGGCCCGGTGCACTGCCCGCTGAAGCAGTCGTTGGTGGGGCTGCAGGGCTGGACGCATTCGTCGGTGACCCGCGACTCCGCGTTCTCGTACCAGGAGATGCCCAGCGCCGCGGCGCCGAGCTGCCCGGCCTCCCGCCACGCCAGCACATCGGCAGCGGCCCGCGCTTCGACACACTGCCAGGTGAGATCCATCAGTCGGCCTCGGGGATCTCGGCGCCCCTCAGACCCCAGTTCCACGTGAAACCTACCCAGGGGAGCGGGATCACCGCCCCGGACATCGCCAGCACCCCGACGCCGAGGTCGGTGGCGAACTCGGGGCCGAACAGGCGCACCCCGGCCGTCGGGACCACGAACACCCCCCGGGCGAAGGTCCGGTTCACGAGCAGCCAGTTCTCGGTGATCAGCGCCGCACGGGCGCCGAGGCGGTAGTTGCCCGACACCGTGACCAGCCCCACCCCGGACGCCGAGCCGAGGAAGGTGCCGTACCCGAGGTTCACCGACAGGTGGCGGTCCTCGTCGCCGACCGTGACCACCCCGAAGGGGAGGAGGCCGCTCTCTTCGCCGAAGAAGAAGGCCTGGCCGCCGCCCCCGACGCGCACGCCCTTCGCCACCCGGAAGCTGACCTTGGTGCCGACGATCCCGACGCGGGATTCGGTGAACAGGAGCGGCACCACCGTCCCGACCTGGATGTCCCAGAAGTCGGTGATCCCGAAGGCCGCCGCGGTGATGGCGAGCTCCTTCTGGGAGACGTAGCCCCGTCCCTGCCCCAACGTGAACGCGGAAGGCGAGTAGAAGTAGCCGACCCGGTTGGGGTCCGACGGCCAGTCGGGCGGCTCTGCCGGAGCCGGAGTGGCGGGGACGACGGCCGCCGCGGGCGCGGTTGCCGGGGCGGCGACGGGAGCGGCGACGGGAGCGGCGACAGGAGCGGCGACAGGATCGGCAACGGGAGCGGCGACCGGATCGGCAGCAGGCGCCGGCTCGGAGTCGAGGGCCGGTGGCACCGGGGAGGCGTCGGCGGGGGGGGCGGGAGTCGGCACCGGAGGCGGGGCGGGGGCCGCGATCGGCACCGACACCGGCTTCGTCACCGTGGCGCCGTCAGACGGGCGAACCGAGCGCACCGCGCTCGCGGGGAGCATCACCACGTTCCCGCCGCCCACCACCACCGTCACGCTGCCGTCGGCGAGCACGGTCACCAGCCCGGTGAGCGTCTGACCGTCGTTGAGGGTCACCGTCGAGAACGCCGAGTCCGCGGACGCCAGCCCGACCAGCAGGAGAAGCAGCACCATCAAGGGGTCGGCGGGGTCGTCCCGGCCGTAGGGACCGCCGGAGCCGGGAGCGCGTTCACGGCCTCGGCCAGCTGATCACTCCAGGGCCGGAAGTCGCGGCAGGTGGCCTGCATCTCCACGGCCTTGGGGCGGTTGCCTTCCCGGGCGTAGACCATGCCGTCCATGCAGTCGATCACCGGGAGCCAGCCGCGCGTCCGGGCCTCGCCCAGCATCGTGTGGGCGCCGGCATAGTCCTTCACCGCCACCAGGCCCTGCTGGGCGACCCAGAGCGCGTCCGCGTTGGTCGGACGCAGCTCGAGCGCCTTGCGGGCCGCCATCACCGCGTCGGGGTAGTTCTGGACCGCGAGCAGGGACTGACCGTAGGTCACCCAGACGTCAGGCTTGTCGCCGAAGAGCGACGTGGCCTTCTGGAGCTGGGGTACGGCGGCGGCCGGCTCGGCCTTGCCCATATGGGCCCGCGCGGCGCCGACCAGCACCACACCGCACTCGGGTTCCTTGACCAGCAGCGCCTCGTACGCGACAACCGCCTCGGCGAACTTCTTCTGGGCGAGGAGACTGTTGGCTTCTGAGAGGGCGGCCTTGTTCGCGTCGGTGATGTACCAGTTGGCGGCCGGGATCTCGACCTTCTTGCCGGCGAGGCTCTGAGGCGTGAGAGTCAGCAGCAGGGTCAGCAGGAGAGTAGACAAGACGCGCCTCCGTATAGAACGTACCACGAGGGAGCAGCCCCGCGATGCCGACAACACCGGACAATCCCAGCAAGTTCCCCCCTCGCGACCCCGCCGGCGACTGGGCCCCGCCGATCGTCGCGGCGCGGCGGGCGTGGACGGGACGGTCCTTGCCCCACGTCGCCGGCCTGCCTGTCCCCACCGCGACCGCCGCCGGGAACATCGAGGGCATGATCGGGTACGCCCAGACCCCCCTGGGCATCGCCGGGCCCATTGACGTCCGCGGGGATCTCGAGGGCGCCTTCCTGGTCCCGCTGGCGACGACCGAGGGCAGCCTGGTCGCCAGTTACCAACGGGGCATCAAGGTCTGCAACGCGGCCGGCGGGATCCTGACCCGCATCCTGCGCGACGGGCTCGTGGTCTGGCCCACGCTCGCCTTCGACGACGTCGACCACGCCCTCGCCGCCGCCCGCCACGTGGAGCAACACCGCGCCGCGCTCGTCGCCGCCGCGGAGGCCACCACCGCGCACGGGCGGGTCGTCTCGCTGGACTGGGAGCTGCTCGGTCGGCGGCTGGTGCTCCGCCTCGAGATGCGGACGGGCGACGCCCACGGCATCAACATGGTGACCCGGGCCGCGGCGGCGCTGTGCGCGCTCGTCCCCGGCCCGACCCAGGTGCTCCTGCATGGTCACGACGTGGAGAAGCGCGCGTCGAGCGTGCGGGGGCGCGGAAAGTGGGTGGTCGCGGAGGCGCGCATTCCGGGCGAGCTGGTGCGGAGCGCGTGGCGATCGACCCCGGCGGCGCTGGTGGATCTGTGGACCACCTACCGCCTCGCCTTCGCGCGTATGGGCACGTGCACCCACGCCATCCAGGTCGCCAACGGCCTCGGCGCATTCTACCTGGCCACGGGCCAGGACATCGCCTACCTGGCCGAATCGGCCGCCTGCACACTGACGCTCGAGACGGCCGGGGACGACCTCTACGCCACGCTCGACCTGCCCAACCTGCACGCCGCCACCGTCGGCGGCGGCACCGGAAAGGGCACCGCCGCCGAGTGCCAGGCCCTGGTCGGCGTCAACGACGCCCGCGGCCTCGCGTGCGTGCTCGCCGCCACCCTGCTCGCCGGAGACCTCAACCTCGCCGCCAGCTTCCTCGGCGACGACTTCGTCGGCGTCCACGAACGCCTCGGGCGAAACCGGCCATGAACGCGTGGGACAAGCTCCGCGCCGGCTACGACCACCGGTCGCGCGTCGCCTTGGGGATCCTCGTGGCCCTCTACGCCGTCGTGGGCCTGCTCTGGAACGAGTACATCAACCTCTCGTTCGGCATGGACTGGCTGCTCGGCGGCATCTGGCTCACGATGACGGCGCTGTTGTGCTGGCGCGTGGAACCGTGGCGGGACTCGGTGCGCGCGGGGGTCGGCTTCGTCGGCGGCCTCTGCATCGAGGCGTGGGGCACGTACACCCTGCTCTGGACCTATTGGACCACCGAGCGCCCACCCCTCTGGATCCTGCCCGCATGGCCCATCGCCGCCCTCGCGATCGACCGCCTGGCCCGGATGATCGACCCGCTCGTCCCTCAGCGCGGCGCGCACGCCGCCTACTGGGTGCTCCTGCCGGCCTTCGTCGCGTGGATGATCGGGTTCGTGTGGCCGACGCTGCTCCATCCGGCCACGCAGGTCGCGATCGCCGGGATGGTCCTGGTGGTGGTGCTCCCCGGGAACCGTCGCGAGGATCTGCTGTTGTTCCTCGCCGGCTCACTCCTGGGTATCTTCCTGGAGTATTGGGGCACGTCCCGGCACTGTTGGGTCTATTACACGGAACAGGTGCCGCCCCCCCAGGCGGTGGTCGCCCACGGCTTCGCGTCGGTGGCCTTCGCCCGCGGCTCGGCCCTCGTCGACGCCCTCTACTCGGCCGCCTCGACCCGGATGCGGAGGTCCGACGCCGGCACTTCCCCACTCGCCACGCCGGCCCGCAACGCAGCCCAGCGCGCGTCGGGGCCCGCTGACCAGTCCACCGACAGCGGGGCCGCGGCGAGGATCACGAGGTAGCGGTGCTCCCCGGGGACCACGTCGAGCACGAGGTCCACGGTGTGGGCGCCGGCGCGCGCCGGCCAGTGATTCAGGGTCAGCCACTCCGCCTCGGCCGAGGGGTGCACCACTTCACTCACCCCCCCCGTCTCGCGGACCACCACCGGCTTCCACTGCGCGGGGTCTCCGTGGGGCCGGATCCGCAGGCCGACGTGATCCCCAGGGTGGGCCGCCCCCGCGGTTCCGAACACCGCCTCGCACAGCTCGAGCGCCGGCAGGGGCGCCAGCCCGTGGGCCTGCGGGGCGGGAAGGGTCCAGCGCTGGATCCCCAGCAACGCATCGACGCCCAGCTGCAGCACCGCGAGGCGCCGCCGGAGCGGGGGGTCCGCGTCCAGCGCGGCCTCGATGCCGTGGCGGGTGCCCGGGTCCAGCGCCTGGGCAGCGTAGGCCAACAGTTCACGGTCGCTGATTGGGTTGATCATGGTTCGCCTCCAGCGGCGTTCGAGGTCGCATAGGTAGCCAGGAAGGCCAACAACGAGGCGCGGACCGCCTCGGAGCCGCTCTCCGGGAAAGGAATGATGGTCGGGTCCCACTCGGGCGCCAGCGCCTGCGCCATCGCCTCGCGCATCCCCCGACGGCTGACCGGAACCGCCGCGACGCGACGAGCGACCGCGGCGACGTCCGCGTAGTGCTCGGAGATGGACTCTTCGAGGTGGTCACGCAGCCGGAAGTAGGACCGACCGCGTCCCCCTGGGTCGGCGACGGAGTCCGGGGCGAGGGCGAGGTACCGGTAGAACTTGTGCGAAAGGCCGGCCGACGGCTCTCCGTCTAGCCAACGCTCGAGCTCGTCCCGCACCCCGCGGGCCACCAGCAGCAGCACGGTGGTGCGGACCGCAGCCCGGGAGAGTGGGGGCGCGGGGGGGCGCGGGGGCTCCTGGTCCAAAGCACACGCCGTCGTCCGAAGCGAGCCCGTGCCGAAGCTGAATCCGGCCTTCGCCTCGCGCCAGGCCCAGTCCCAGGCGAAGCGGGAGAAGGCGGCCTCCGACCGGGCGTAGAAGGCGTCGAGACCTAGGACCGCCGGCGGGAGGCGGGCCGGATCCCGCGCGAGCACCTGGCGCAGGCGGCCGCGGATCTTTCCGCGGTTCTGGGTCACGATCAACCAGCCGGGCAAACCCAGCGAAGTCGCCGCGGGCACCCGGGTCTGGAAGTGCTCCACCAGCCGAAGGAACACGTGCAGGTCGGCGCCCACCGGCAGCCGGGCGGCGAGCCCCGCCGAGTCGTCTACCCGCAGGACCCGCGCGGTCGCTCCCCACGAAGCGCGGCCGGCGACACACTGCGCCACCAGCGCCGCCCCCGGCCCGTCCAGCGCCGCCGAGAGCGCGCCCACGGGCGGGGCCGTCCCTTCGAGCATCCGGACGGCCACCTCGACCCATCCGCCGTCGAAGGCCAGGAACTCCAGGGCATCCAGGGCCTCCGCGAGCTTGCTCGTCATCCAGCTCGCGGGGAGGCGGAGGTCGGTGCCGACCGCGGCGAACGCCCGACGGGTGGCGTTCCCGTACAGCGTGCGCAAGGAACGACCGGTGCGGACCCCCAGGCGCCCGTGGAACAGGTCGTCGAACAGGGCGCGCGCAGCGGCGTCGTTGGCGTGGGGCAGCGGGTGGGCGGCGGTGATGTCGTGAAGCGCGAGCTGCTCCCCGATGCGCCCGAGCAGGTACCAGGCGACCGCGGCACGATCCTTGGCGTCTCCCACCAGCCCCGGGACGCTGTTGAGCACCTGACGGTCGAACTCGAACTCGGTCCGAGGGGCGGATTGGACCAGGCTCGGCGCCGGACCGAAGGCCCACCCGAGGAGCCGCTCCGTCTCTGGACTCTCCACCAGGGTCACGCGCGAGGCGATCCGATCGACGAGCGCGGCGTCGTCCGCGAAGCGCCAGGGGGCCAGGATGGCGCGACGCGCCGAGGCATCCGACGTGGACCGCCTGGCGAGGTCCCCCCGCCGGGCACGGCGGGCTCGATATTCCGAGGCGTCCATCTTCCTGGCAATAACCGTTGTCCACCCCGGGGGCCTCGCGCTCGGCGGCGCGATTCTCGGGTAGACTCGACCACTCCCATGGCCCTGCTCCTCCGCGTCACCCCCGAACCCGACGGCCGCTGGCGGATGATGGCCGGCGAGGTCAGCGAGCGCCTGGCCGAAGGCTTCATCGACGTGCCGCGGGTCGAGGCGGTCCACGCCGCGCTGCGCGCCTGGGAGGGGGTCAAGCCGCGCGAGGTGCCGCTCCCCGGCCACGATGCCCCCTTCCGTAAGGCCGAAGAGGATCTGGGCCGCGCCCTTGTACGCACCCTGGGAGCCTCGCAGCAGCTCACCCAGCGCTTCGCGGCCGCTGCCGGCGCCGCTCGCGCCACCGACTCCCCCCTCGTGATCGTCATGGACGTCGAGGACCCCACCCTCCGGCGGATTCCGTGGGAGCTCATCGCCGACCAGGAGGACGGCATCCCCATCGAAGCCGCCAACCTCGGGGTGGTGCTCCGCCTCTCCACCGGCCGCGTACGCCCCCCGTACGTGCCGGAGACCGACGGCATCAGCGTGTCCCTGTGGTGCCCCACCCCGTCGGACCCCCTCTGCGCGGAGGTCGCCGGGACGCTCGAGGCCACCCTGAAGCACCTGGACGTTCCGCCCCCCCGCCGGATCGACCCCGGGTCGACCGCCTTCGTCACCGACACCGGGTCCACCGTCCTCCACATCATCTGTCACGGCCAGCGGGACGCCCAGGAGGTGCGCCTGCTGCTTGGCGCCGACTCCGCCGGCCCACCCACCGCCGCCGCCCGACTC
>JAYVAS010000428.1:0-1846 GCA_043750895.1 Pseudomonadota bacterium | reverse complement strand
GTCCCCGTCGGCGTTGCAGGGGGCGTCATAGAACGCGACGCCGCTCAGCAGGAACGCGCGCTCGCCGTCGTAGCCGACCACCTCGGGGATGCCGTCACCGTCGACATCGGTGCCCGGTTGGAGGGCGCGGTCGGTCTGGAGGGTGACGCTGGCGGCGTAGGCGCCGGTGGTGGACAGGAACAGGCCGTCGTCGTCGGCGAGGAGCAGGTCGCTCGCGCCGTCGCCGTCGAAGTCCCCGCCGTCGGCGAGGGAGTCGGCCACCTGCCCGCTCTCGGTGACGGTACCGGCGACCAGGTCCACCGCGGCCACCCGCCCGCCGCCGAGGGTCCACAGCTGATCCGCGACGCGGGTGAGCTTGGTGCCGATGCCCCGGAGCGCCGACCCCGTCACGGAGGTCGAGGCGTCGGCGAAGTACAGCTTTCCGGCCAGCGTGGACGAGTCGTACCGGGCGACCACGCCCGCGCCGGAGTCGTAGCTCTCCATCCCGACGGCGAGCTCGGGGAGGCCGTCGCCGTCGACGTCGGGGGTGGTGGCCCAGTGCCAGGCGCCGCCGCCGGAGTTCCACTCCCAGGCAGCCGTCGCGTCGGCGACGTGCCAGGTGCCGGCGGGAGCTCCCGAGAAGAGCAGGGACCATCGGTAGTAGCCGATGATCAGCTCGGGTAGGCCGTCGCCGGTGAGGTCGGGCGCGATCGCGAGCTGACCGCCTGGTTGACCATCCAACTCCCCGCCTTCAAAGATGAAAACTGCGTCCGTGAGCGTGGTGGCGGCGTCGATGGGGCCGGGGATCACCCACACCCGACCGGCGTTGGGCTCCCCGCTGACGGTCGCGTAGGGGGCGGCGATCACGAGGTCCACCACCCCGTCGCCGGTGAGATCGCGGCCGGTAGCCACCTGGGTACCGAAGGTGGGGCTCTGACCGGTGCCGAGGATGCGGACGATCAGCGTGCCATCGGCATCGTAGACCTCCACCTCGCCGTCGGTGGAGGAGTTCTCGCCCTGGACCCCCACGACGAGGGCCAGGCCGTCGTCTGCGAGCAGGCGGGCGCTGGCGGTCACGGTGGCGGTGGTCTGGGCGGCGATGGTGTAGGGGTCGTCCACGAGGCCGTCGCAGTCGTCGTCCACGCCGTTGCACGCCTCGGTCGAGGGGGCGCAGACCGGGTCCACCGGGTCCCCGTCGCAGTTCTGGTCGACGCCGCCGTCGGCGTCTTCCGCGGCAGGGTTCACGGTCGCGTCGCCATCGTCGCAGTCGCCGCCACCCCCTGCGATCGTGTCCCAGCCGTCTCCGTCGGCGTCCGCCGGCTCGGCGCAGCGCTCGAGCACTTCCACCGCGGCGGGATCGACGGTGTCCGGGATCACGACGGCGACGCTGCCGTCCCCTTTGTCGGGTCCGACGGCGCGGCAGGCGACGAGGAGAAGGAGGAAGGGCACGGTTGAAGCGTATCCTCGCTTGCCGTACCTCTGCCTGACGGTTAGCGCGGCGCGTTCGGAGGTTTGCTTGGCGAGTGACGATCTGATCGAGATCGACGGGAAGATCAAGGAAGTGTACCCTGGGGGCGCATTCCTGGTACAAACCGACGCCGGGACCGACGTGCACGCGCACCTCGCCGGCAAGCTGCGGCGTTTTCGCATCCGCGTGGTCCTCGGGGATCGCGTGACGGTGGCGGTGAGCCCGTACGATTTGTCGAAGGGGCGGATCACGTTCCGGCATAAGTAGGCTTCGAGGGACCGACGCAGGTAGAAGCGGCGGTTTCGGAGAGGGTCTGACGCGTTGATCCGCTGTTCCCGGCTTGAGGCGAGTCGGGGATGCTGGGTGTGTGGATCCATCGCTCGCCACGAAGGGATGATC
>JAYVAS010000427.1:0-4141 GCA_043750895.1 Pseudomonadota bacterium | reverse complement strand
GCGACGAGGTCGATGGGGAACGCCTCCACGCCGTCACCGACCTGGATCCGGCAGAACGCCTCCCCGCTCTGAATCCGGTCCACGATGAGGCCCGCCCGTCGGAGTCGGCTCTCGACCTCCAGGGGGATGTGGTCCAGCACGTTGGTTCCTTTGAAGAAGAGGTCGAGATCGCGGGTGGTGCGATGGCCGAGGTGGTAGCCCGCCAGCGCTCCGCCCCCGCTGAGCGTCCACGGCAGCCCGGCCAGGACCGCCAGGACCCGCTTTTGAAGGGGGCTGAGCCTACTCTCCACGTTCGGTCCAGCGTCGAACCCGCCAATCCCAGAATTCCCTCTGCCTGCCCACCCCGGGTCTGATCGCCGGCCAGGCGGCGGCGATCTCGGCGAGGGTCACGAACCGGTAGGCATCGTCCGGCTTGGCCTGCCGGAGCAACGTGGCGAGCCAATACAGGCGCGCGTCCGGGTCGGCGAGCGCGGCGGTGAACTCTTCCAGCGTCATGTCCACGTCCCACAAGAAGTAGGGACGGTGCTGCGCGTCGCAGAAGACCCGTTCAGGCGTCGGACACAACATGGGTCCAGTCTACCCCTCGCTGCCCCCTTCGTCTTCGCCCGAACCCGCCTCCAGCTCCTCCGGCACCCGGCACGGCATCGCCAGGCTGAGCACCACCCCGGAGAGCCGGCGATCACCGACGATCACGCTCCCGTCCGGCACACAACGCAGGTCGGTGGGGTGCAGTTGGGGTGCGCCGCTGGCGGTCGCGGCCCACGCCAGGCGGGCCCGCTCCTTCGCGAGCAGGGCGTCGCGGTGCTGCTCGGGGGCGTCGACCATCAACACCGGCTCGGAGCGTTGGACGTGGCGGTTGCCGCTCGGGCCCACTTTGCGGGATCCCTCGAAGGTCAGGAGCGGGGCGAGCGCGCCGAGGCAGGCGTCGATGCGCACGCGCCGATCTTCGACGGTGGCGAGGCCGCCGAGCGCGATGTCCACGCGCACCTCGGCGGTGGCGTTCCACGACTCCGCGCTCCCTGCCGACGGAGAGGTGTAGTCCAGCGGGGTGGCGGTGCACCGGTCGCCGGCCGCCTGCGACACCGCGGCGACCTCGGACGTGAGCAGGCGCGTCGCCTCGGCGGCGGACGGCTGGTCTACCCAGACCGTGACCGCGACCGAAGCCCGGTCGGGGGGGACGCGGTAGGCCTGATCGAGCGCGGCGTAGCCGTCGGCGCCGGGGACCACCTCGTAGCGGGTGTCGGAGTAGGACCCGCTGCCGATGCCGCTCCCGCCCGCCCCGAGCCCTCCACAGGCGAGGGAGAGGCCGAGCGCGAGGCCAGCGAGGGGGGCGAACGCAGTGACGAGGCGGGTTTTCATTTCGATGCCTAACGAGGCGTCGTCGTCCCGGTCTACCCCACGCGCCCCGCGAAGTACTCCGTGAGCACCGAGGCGCGCGGCGCCTCGCACACGCGCTCCATGGGCCCCTCGTCGAGCACCCGCCCGCCCCGAGGCCCGGGCCAGAGGCACACCGCCGTAGAGGCGAGGCGGCGGGCCTGCCCGAGGTTGTGCGTGACCATCAGCAGCGTGGTGTCGCCGGCGAGCCCGCGGAGCGTCTCCTCCACCAGCGCGCTGGACTGCGGATCCAGCGCCGCGCAGGGCTCGTCGAGCAACAACAGGATGGGCTCCAACACCAGGGCGCGGGCGAGGCACAGCCGCTGTTGTTGGCCCCCCGACAGGGTCGTGGCCGGGGAGAGCAGGCGATCACGCACCTCCTCCCAGAGCGCGGCCTTCCGAAGGGCGGCTTCGATCCGACCGTCGATTTCGGCCCGCGGGTAGCCGTGGGCGGTCAGCGGGAACCGGAGGTTTTCCCGGATGGACATCGGGAAGGGCACGGGCCGCTGGAAGATCAGGCCGACGCGGCGACGGAGCGTGTAGTCGTCGAGGTCGCGGACGTCCTGGCCCAGCACGGCGATGCTCCCCGTCACCCGCACCCGGTCGTCCAGCGCGTGGAGTCGATTCACGGCGAGGAGGAGGGAGGACTTGCCGCTGCCCGACGGGCCGACCAGGGCCGTGATGCCGCCGCGGGGGACGTCGAAGCTGGCGCCGTCGACGGCCTGGACGGCGCCGTAGTGGACCGACACGTCTCGCAGGCGTACCCCGGGGTCCAGCAAGGTCCCGTCGTTCATCGGGCCGCCCTGCGGAAGAACCAACCCGGGGCCGCCTGGGCGAGCAGGGTGCTGCCCAGCACCGCGACCAGCAACACCAGCGCGGCGGCCGACGCGCGGGCCGTGCCGCCCGGCACCTCGGTCGCCATCAGGTAGACGTGGACCGCCAGCACGCGGCCCGGGTCGAACGCCGTGTCGATGGTCCGGGTGGACGCGCCGGAGGTGTAGAGGAACACGGCCGACTCGGCGAGCACCCGACCAACGGTCAGCATCAACGCCGCAGCGAGGGTGGGCGCGGCCTGGGGGAGCAGGACGCGGACCACCACCAGCCACCGTGGAAGCCCGAGCGCCAGGCCGGCGCTGCGGTAGCCGTCGGGCACGGCCCTGAGCCCGGCCTCGGTGAGCCGGACGAGGAGGGGCAGGATCATCAAGGCGACGGTGAGCCCGCCAGCGAGCACCGACCAGCCGAAGCCGAGGGCCTCGCAGAAGAAGGCGAGGCCGAACAGTCCGAAGACGATCGACGGCACCGCGGCGAGCAGATCCAGGGCCCCCCGCACCAGCCTGAGCCCGTCGCGGTCGGTGTACTCGGCGAGCGTGATCCCCGCGGCCAGCGCCGGCGGCGCGGCGGCGAGCACCCCGATGACCAGGACCCAGAGGGTCGCACCGATGATCGGACCGATGCCGCCGTCCCGCCCGGCGTTGGTCGGCCCGTCCCGGAGGAAGGCGAGGTCGACGTGACCCAAGCCGGCGGCGACGGTGTCGGCGGTGACCCCCACCACCACGAGGACGCCAAGCCAGATCCCGCACGCGAGCACGGTCCGGGCCCGACGGTCCCGCTGTCCGGGCGTCACGCGCGCCTCCCGGCCAGGGTGTTGATGCCGCCCACCAGCCCGAAGAGGACCAGGGCCGAGGTGAACAGCGCCGCCCGGTGGAGGTCGGTCGCGTAGGCCATCTCCACCGCGATGTTGCCGGTGAGCGTGCGGAAGGGCGCGAAGAGCCCGGTGGGCCAGGCGACGGTGTTCCCGGCCACCATCAGCACCGCCATCGTCTCCCCGAGCGCCCGCGCCAGCGCGAGCACGAGGCCAGCCCGGATGCCCGGTAGGGCCAGCGGCCACACCACCGCCCGCGCGGCGTCCCAGGCACCGAGCCCGAGCGCCCGCACCGCCACCACGCCCTCCGTGCCCACCTGCGCGACCGCCGCGTCGCAGCCGGCGGCGGCCGTCGGGAAGATCATCACCCCGAGCGTCACCGCGCTCACCCCCAGGCCCAGTCCGGGGGGATGGTCCTCGACGAGGAGCGGGACCAGGCGGGTCAGCGCGACCAGCCCGAACACCACGCTGGGGATGCCGGCGAGCAGGCCGACCGTCGCCCGCCCGACGCGGGCCCAGCGGTGTCCCGCGTAGAGGTTGACGTGGAACCCGTAGGCGAGGGCCGGCGGCGTGGCGATCAGGAGCGCCAGCAGGCTCGAGACCACCGAGCCGGCGACCATGGGGAGGAGGTTGTACCGACCCGACGTGGGCGCCCAGTTGGTGTCGGTCAGGAACGCGAGCGGTCCCGCCGCGCCGAGGGCCGGCAGCGCCGAGAGGAACACGAAGACCAGGAGCAGCGCGGGCAGGGCGAGGGTCAGCCAGGTGACCGGCAGCAACACCCTCCGTACCGCGGCGTCAGGGAGAGGCGGTCGCATGGACGGCCGGGACGAAGTCCTCCTTGGTGACGATGGCCTGACCTTCCGGCGACAGCACGAAGTTGATGAAGTCCTGGGCGGCGTCGGTGGGCGGCCCCTTGGTGACCAGGGTGAGCGGGCGCATCAGGGGCCAGGTGCCGTCCCGCACCGTCGCGGTGCTCGGGACCACGCCGTCCGTCTGGAGCTGCCGGATCGGAGCGCCCTGCTCGATGGCCGTGCTGGCGGAGCCGATGCTCACGTAGGCGACGGCCCACGGGTTGCCCGCCACGGTGGTGATGGCCTGCCCATTGGGGCCGATGATCACCGCCGA
>JAYVAS010000426.1:0-2842 GCA_043750895.1 Pseudomonadota bacterium | reverse complement strand
CCGCCTCGCCGCCATCGCCGCCCTGCCCATCCACAAGGGCGGCGGCACCAACCTCGACACCGCCTGCGTGATGCAGCTCGTCAGCTACGTCGCCGGTGAGCCCTGGACGGACCACCCCACCTGCGCCTGCCCGGTCATCACGTCCTTCCTCATCTCGTGGAACGACGCGATCCGCACCGACGCTGACCGCGACCGCCTGCTCCGCTCGCTGATCCCGCTGGTCGTCGGGTCCAAGTCGACGCCGGAGGTCGAGCGCGCCCGCTCCTTCATGGCGCTCGACTGGCTGATCCGGGTCCACACACCCGCATGGCTGGACCTCGTCGAGTCGTGCAGGCCGCACGCTGCGGCGCTGCGGACCCTCGCGCCCATCGTTGACATCACCACCGCGCAGGCGGCCAACGACACGGTTCGCGCCGCCTGGGACGCCGCCAGGGCCGCCGCCAGGGCCGCCGCCAGGGCCGCCGCCAGGGCCGCCTGGGACGCCGCCGGGGACGCCGCCGGGGGCGCCGCCTTGGACGCCGCCTTGGACGCCGCCTTGGACGCCGCCGGGGGCGCCGGGGACGCGATCGCGCCGACCGTGTCGGCGCTCCAGGACTCCGCGGTGGACCTCGTCAAGCGCATGTGCGCGGTGGGGTCGTGATGTCGACCCCCGCCGAAATCCTCGCCGCCGCCGCCGCTCGTAAGGGATGGTCGCCGCAGGACATCGAGTACCGCCTGTCGGTGCTCGGCTGCGTCGTCACCGCCGCCACCGTCCGCAACTGGCTCGCTGATCGGTCCGTGCCACACGATGCCGCACGGCTCGCGCTGATCCCGCTGTTCGGGTTGGAGCGCGACGGCTTCATGCTCGCGTGCTCCCTGTCCACCGTTCGACTCGCCGCCCGCCGCGGGTGATGGTGTCTCTGGCGTCGGAGGCGATGCGGTACGCGGTCAAGGGGTGGGCGGTGTTCCCATTGGTGCCCCGGTCCAAGCTGCCCCGGGTCGGGAAGAAGGACGGCGGCCGGGGATGCTACGACGGGACGGCCGACACCGCGACCGTGGAGGCGTGGTGGGACCGATGGCCGGACGCGAACATCGGCCTGCACTGTGGGGCGCCGTCCGGCGTGTGGGTGCTGGACATCGACGCCAAGGCGCCCGACTCCGATCCAGGCGAGCCCGTCCACGCGACCGGGCCGGAGGCGGTGGCGGCGCTCGAGGCCATCCACGGACCGATGCCGGTGACGCGGACCGCCAGCACCGGCGGCGGAGGCGAGCATCGCTACTTCGTCATGCCGCCGGGCAGGACCATCAAGAACCGGGCGCGGATTCGCCTGCCGGACGGGCGCCGGACCGGGCTCGATGTGCGCGCCGAGGGGGGCTACGTCGTCCTCCCGCCGTCGGTTCATCCGGACGGGCCGGTGTACGCATGGGGTGGGCCGGCCACCATCGCCGAGGCGCCCGCGTGGCTCCTCGATCTGGTCGACCCGCCGAAGCCGGAGCGGTCGGCCGCGGTGGTCGTGCTGCCTCCGCTTGGGCGTGAGGCCGACGGGTTGCAGCGGTACGGGGCCAAGGCGCTGATCGCCGCGTGCCGCGCCATCGAGAACGCCGCCGAGTCGAACCGGCACGACACCATCTACCGGGAGTCGGCCGCGATCGGCGAGCTGGTGGCGGGCGGGTGCGTCGGGGAGGATGACGCCGAGACGTCCCTGGTGAGCGCCGGCATCGGGTCGGGCAAGAGCGAGCGCGAGGTCCGCCGGACGGTCCGTCACGCGATGGGGCGGGGAATGCAGAACCCACGGAGGCCAGAGCCGCGCGAGATGCCGCAGGGGCACCAGGGGTGTCAGGCGCCGCGGAGGTGCCGGGGTTGCTCGGGCAGCTTGAGCGCGACCTGGAGCGGGTGAGAGTGGAGAATGGGGGGATGCGGGAGTGGGTGCGGGTGAACGCCGGGACCGTCATAAATGACACGCCCGTCAGTCTGCGCTATACTCGCGGCATGGCAGTAGTCGGGCGTCGACAGACCACCCAGGGCCGTCCGGTATCCGCGGCGGTCCGGAGCATCCGCGTCACGATGGCGCGGTCTCCGGGGACGTCGGTGGAGGAGTTGGCGGTGAAGCTCGGGTGGACCCGGGCGTGGACCACGAAGGTGCTGTGCATCCTCGAAGCGTTCGGATCGCTCCAACGGCGTCGGGCCATCGATAGGAACGGGCGCATCGTGTGGACGATTCACCCGCCCGCGGATGTGTGATGGCGTCCAAGTGGCCGGCCGAGAAGAAGGCTCGGTGCCTCGGAGCGATGTGGGCCTCCGCAACGGAGGACGGTGGGGAGTGGTTCCCTCACTACGCGCTGGTCGAGAGTCAAGAGGGCGTCGATTCGGCCACGCTGTACAGGTGGTGGCATGGGCGAGACAGGGCGGGAGACGAAACGTTCCGGAAGGCAGCGGCTCGCGCGCGGGACGACGCCGCAGCATCCGGCGCGCGGGCCTGGTTCGACGAGGTTCTCCGCCTCGGCCGGGACCGCGTCAGAGACCTCCTGACGGAGGAGCGCCATGTCGGCGCTGAAGTCGACGCGTCTGCGCGTGCGACCAAGGGTGCGCTCGAAGCGGGGATCCTCGTCGCCGAGCACCTCGGCCTCACCGGTGACGGTGAGTCCGGAGACAGCGGCGGAGATTCAAGCGTTGTCGAGATCCGAGTTCGAGGCGCTTTGGCTCGCGTCCGGACCTGACTCCGGGCCGGTGCTCGTCGCCCGGTGCCGGACCGACCTCGAGCTGTTCTGTCTTGCCTTCCTCGGCGAGTGGTTCCCGGCGCCCTGGTCGCCGATCCACCGCGAGCTCCTCGACCTCCCCAAGGTGGCGTGGTCGACGCGCACG
>JAYVAS010000425.1:0-3406 GCA_043750895.1 Pseudomonadota bacterium | reverse complement strand
CGATCGGCGTGGTCGATGCGGAGGCGGAAGCCATGGTCGTAGTCGAGCTTCATGCCAGCACCGCCTGCACCTGCTCGAGCGCGAAGTCGATGGCGTCCCGCTCCACCACCAACGGCGGCGCGAACCGGATGACCTGTCCATGGGTGTCCTTACACAGCACGCCGCGCTCCATGAGGGCCTCACAGTACGGTCGCGCGGGCCCACTCGCCACGTGGAGTTCAACGCCGACCAGCAGTCCCGCCCCGCGAACCTCCTTCACGTGAGGAGAGCCCATCTCCTCCAGGCGCGACATCAGGTACCCGCCCATCTCCGCGGCCCGCGCCGGGAGGTTCTCGTCCACGATCACGTCCAGGGCCGCCTTGGCTACAGCCGCCCCCAGCGGATTGCCCCCGAAGGTGCTCCCGTGGTCGCCGGGGGAGAACACGTCCATCACCCGGGCGTCGGCGCAGAAGGCGCTCACCGGGTAGACCCCGCCGCCCAGCGCCTTGCCTATCGAGAGACAGTCGGGGCGGATCCCCTCGTGCTGGAAGGCCCACATCTTGCCGGTCCGGCCGAGACCGGTCTGGATCTCGTCCAGGAACAACAACACGTTGTGCCGATCGCAGATGTCGCGCAGGGCGCGGAGATAGCCGGCGGGCGGCACGACGACCCCGGCCTCCCCCTGGATCGGCTCCACGTGGATCGCGACCGTGTCGGGCGTGATCGCGGCCTCCGCGGCGGCGGCATCCCCGAAGGGCACCACGTCGAAGCCGGGGGTGAGCGGGCCGAAGCCAGCGCGGTACTGCGGCTCGGTGGAGTAGCTGACGATGGTGATGGTGCGGCCGTGGAAGTTGTTGCCGGCGACGATGATGCGCTGACGACCGTCCGGGACGCCCTTGACCAGATGGCCCCACTTGCGGACCGCCTTGAGGCCCGTCTCCACCGCCTCCGCGCCCGAGTTCATGGGGAGCGCCTTCTCGAAGCCGCTCACCTCGGAGAGCCGGGCCAGGAACGGCCCGAGCTGATCGTTGTGGAAGGCGCGACTGGTGAGGGTGACGCGCTCCAGCTGCGCCCGCATCGCCGCGAGGATGCGTGGATGCCGATGGCCCTGGTTCAACGCCGAGTAGCTGGAGAGCATGTCGAGGTAACGCCGCCCGTCCTCGGCCCAGACCCACGCGCCCTCGGCGCGGGTGATGAGCACCGGAAGTGGGTGGTAGTTCTGGGCGCCATGGCGCTCGGCGAGTTCGATGGACATCCGGCGGCCTATCTCGGCGCCCCCGTACGAGACGTGCCGAGCCCGGTCCGCTACTTCCGGAGCGCCCCGAGCAGCGCCTCGTCGAGGTCGGCGGGGTCGATGTCGAACTCGCGCAGCATGGCGTCGAGGTCGTCCTCCGGGCTCGGTACGTCGGTGGCGCAGCCGCACACCCACGGGAACACCTTTCCGAGGAGCGCCGACTCGCGCGCCGTCATCGCCGACCCCCGGGGGTCGTTTTCGAGGGGGAGCCGCGCGTCTGCGTGAAGAAAGGCGTGCATGCCTCGGCGGGCGTCCACGCTCACCTCTTCCTCCACCATGCATCCGTCCAGCTCCGCCACCGCGCGAACCACGGTGCCGGGCGGAAGCTGGGCCGGGCCCATGATCTCGGCGTCCCAACAGCGACCCGCCTCCTCCGGTGCGACCACCGGCAGCCCGATCGCCCGCCCTTGTTCGTTGACGAGAGACACCGTCAGCCCGGCCAGCGAGGTGCACGCGCCGGCGTCCACGCGGACACGCCACCGATCACAACTCCGTCCGAGGAAAGTGAGAGACAGCGCCATAAGGACCGAGACCTCAGCGGTTTATACTCACGAGATCGCGAACGTCTATCGGAGGCATGCGGATGATCTGGGTTCTTCTCGCCGGTTGCAGCACGCCGGAGCCCTCCACGCCCCCGCCGGAGACGCCCGTTCCGGCCGTGGTCGTGACCGCGCCCGAGGCTCGGCCCACCCGCACCGGCCGAGGCCCCTCCGAGGAGAGCCCTGCGAAGATCGTCCGGGTGACCATCAACCCCGCGAAGCCGACGGCCGCGGACACGCTCACCGCGCAGGTCGACGTGTCGGGCGCGGTCGGCTCCTACCCCCGCTACGACTACGTGTGGGAGATAAACGGAGAGGAGGTGACGGGCGCCATCAGCGAGCGCCTCGATGCCGGTCGCGCCAGGCGGGGGGACAAGGTGGCCGTCCGCGCCACGCTGTCGGAGAGCGATCCCCCCCTCACCAGCCAATCCGACACCATCACCATCGCCAACCAGCCCCCGCGCCTGCTGTCCGACGCCACCGACCTCGCCTTCGTCAATGGCTACATGCTGAAGGCCGAGGACCCGGACGGCGAACCCTTGACCTGGCGCATCGAGGGCGCGCCCGCCGGGATGACCATCGACCGCAAGGGCATCCTCCATTACGCCGGGAGCCCGGACGAGAAGGGCGGCACCTACAAGATGAAGATCTTCGCCGAGGATGCCGGCCGGGACTTCGTGGCGATCGACCTGCCGCTCACCCTCACGCCGGGCAGCAACGCGGTGCGGAAGGCCGAAGAGGAGAAGAAGAAGGCTGAGGAGGAGAAGAAGGCCGACGAGGCCGGGAAGTAGAGCGGAGGGCGAGGCGCGCGACCCGACTTCCCCTCTCCCCCGGGAGGGGGTGGCCCGAAGGGCCGGGTGAGGGGCTCGACGCCGTCAGCGGCCGTGCACCGCTACGGCGAGGAGGGCGAGCAGCCCGTCGACGTCGTCCGTCCCGTCGAGCTGCAGGTGGGCATGGAACGCCGACGGGGCGACGTACCGCTCGTGCATCGGGCGGACCGTGGCCAGGTACTGCTCGATGACACTCTCAGCGGTGCGACCGCGGTGCTCGACGTCCCGGCGGAGCCGGCGGACGAGGCGGATGTCCGCGGGCGCATCGACGTACACGCGTAGATCGAGGCAGTCGCGGAGCGCGGGGTCGGCGAAGAGGAGGATGCCCTCGACCACGATCACCGGTCGAGGGGTGACCGTCTCGACGTGCGCGAGCCGCCGGTGGGTCGGGAAGTGGTAGACGGGCAGGTCGGCGGAGTGACCGGCGCGTAGGCGCGAGAGGTGCCCGACCAGGGCCGCAGTGTCGAGGCTGTCGGGGTGATCGAAGTTCGCACCGCGCGGCTCGGGAAAGTCCCGGTAGTACCGATCGTGGCTAATCAGCAGCGCGTCGACCTCCGCCGCGAAGCGCTCGGCGACGGTGGTCTTTCCCGACGCGGTGCCCCCCGCGATGCCCACCACGTACGGGGTCATCCGGCGACCCGCACCGTGGCGTCGATCTTCCCGCCGGGATGTACCTCGAGGTGGACTGCGTCCACCTTTCCCTTCAGCGTCCCGGTCCGCTGCAGCACCAGCCGATCGCGCGCGCGGATGCCGCCCGACGCCAC
>JAYVAS010000424.1:0-8966 GCA_043750895.1 Pseudomonadota bacterium | reverse complement strand
AGGTAGTGGTTGTACGCGACGTCCCGCACGACGTCGAGGTCGCCGCTGGCCGCGGCCGCGTTGAGCTGGTCGGCGTCTTCGGGCCGGATCTGGTCGACGCTGCACACCGAGCCCGGGAAGGCGTCGGGATCGCACTCCTCGTCCACCGCCGCAAAGGACCCGTAGTGAGCGAGCTTGTCGTCCTGCAGGCCCGCGAGGAGGAGGGTGGGGTAGTAGTGACCGGAGTTCGTGGTCATCACCGAGTTCTTCTGGGCGGCGACCTCCTTGGCGTGACAGCTCCCGCAGGTCTTGTCCACCGCGCGGATGTCCCCCGGGTTGACGAACTGGAGGTACTCCACCGGCAGCAGGTCGAGCTGGTCTGGCGCGAAGTCCTTGATGAAGCCGTTCGGCGACGGCGGAAGGGCGGTGCCGCGAGCCTCCGCCCAATTGGCGGGGACGGCCACGTGCGCCGTCTCCTTGTCCAACGCAGCGCCGTCGCCCCCGTGGCAGATGACGCACTGCGTCTCGCCGAAGCCGGGGTGCGCCTTTTCGATGCCCGAGTGGCAGCTCACGCACGCGTCCACGGCGAACGGTCCCGTGTCCACGGGGGCTTTGTCTCCGCAGCCGCCCAGGAGTGCAAAAAAGAAGGCGTACATCATTATTCGTTCCCCACGACGATGGTGACAGGAAGGAAGACCTCGGCGTAGCCGCCGATCTCGTCGGTGACGCCGACGTGGAGGGTGACGATCTGGCCGTTGAGCGACAGGAGGCTGTCGTTGCTCGAGTAGGTCGTGGAGTTGAAGCCCACGACGACCCCGGAGAGGAACCCGCCGGTGCCGTTCGAGTTGCAGTAGAACGGCGCCTGCTCGAGGACGAAGGTCCCCGAGACGACGTCGTCGATCAGCGTTTCGAGCAGGACGTCGACGAGCTTGCCGTCCCCCGCCACCAGACCCTGGGTGGACGCGAGCACCACGACCCCGAACCCGCCCTGGGGGGCAACGGTGAGGCCGACCTCGGCGTTCTCCTCGTAGGCGACGAACGCGCCTCCCACTCCCTTCCCGATCTGCATCGCCGGCGCGGCCCAGCTGGTGCACGGGTCCGGACCGGTGTCGGTGTCGGTGATGACGGTGCCGGTGTCGTCGGCCGAGTCGGTGCAGGCAAGGAGGAGGAGTACTGAAAGCATGGGGGCCCCCGGGAGGCTAAGGAAAGGTGACGCGGAGCCACGCGACGCAGTCGGCCGCTTCGTCGTCGGAGAGGCCCGACGGGGGCATCGCGCCCCGCCCGTCCACCATCGCCGAGACGAGGGTGTCGTCGTCGAGGGTGGGGACGATGTCCGCCAGGACCGGCGCCGGGACCTCATTGATGACCACGGCCAGATCCCCGGCTTCGCCGTGGCAGGTCACGCAGGCCTCCCGGTAGATCTCCTCCCCGGCGACCGGGTCGGCCTCGGGTCCACAACCGAGAAATAGTGCAACTGTAAGAAACATCGGACTCTCTTCCATTACGGTTGTACGACGCATCTACGGTTCCGCGCAAGCGGTCATAAGATGTTTTTTCTCGCCGCGTTACCCAAGCGTATGCTTGCCACGCCGCCGGACCCGATTGGGTCATCGCTCTCCAGTCCCCGATTGGAGCGGAGTTTTGCGCGGGCCGCACGGGGCGGCGCGGTTCTGCTGATGGGGCTCGGCGGTTTGGTGCTCGTCGGTTGGGGGCTGGATGTCCCGCTCCTCAAGAGCGTCGCGCCGGGGCTCGCGTCGATGAAGCCGAACACCGCGCTGCTCTTCGTCCTGGCGGGGAGCGCGATCTGGTGCGCGGGACGGCCCGGTTCGGGGTGGCTCCGGGTCGCGCTCGGACTGCTGGTGTCGCTCGGGGGGGCCCTGGTGCTGGCCGAGTATGCGTTCGGGGTGGACCTCGGCATCGACCAGGCGGTGATCGCCGATTCGACCTCGACCAGGCATCCGGGACGGATGTCGATGGTCACCGCGGCTTGCTTCGTGCTGATCGGATCGGCATTGGTCGTGCTCGACAGTCCGAATCGCCGGACCTTCAGCCAGATCCTGGCCCTGCCCGCGGGAGGCGTCGCGGTCCTCGCGCTTTGCGGGTACCTGTACGGTGCGCAGTCGATGTACGCGATCGGACCTTTCGGAACGGTCGCCTTGCACACGGCGGTCGCGTTCGTGATCGCGGTCGCCGCCACGTTGGCGGTGCGTCCTGGGCGCGGCGCGATGGCGGTGTTGACGAGTGACACCAGCGCCGGTTCGTTCCTTCGTAGGATCGGGCCGGCGCTCGTGCTCCTCCCGGCGCTGCTCGGAGGGTTCCACCAGCGCGGGCTGCGCGCTGGGCTGTACGACCCGAGCTTCGGACTGGCGATGGTCGTCGCCGCCACCATCGTCGGGCTCTGTGGCCTGGCCTGGTCCACGGCGCTGTCGCTCAGCCGTGTCGAGATCGATCGCGCGCAGATCACGTGGGCCCTGCGGCAGCTCAACGTCGAGCTGGAGTCGCGGGTGGCGGCCCGCACCGCCGAGCTGGGCGCCACGCTCGCCGAGCGCACGGTCCTCCTCCAGGAGGTCCACCACCGGGTCAAGAACAACCTCCAGGTCGTATCGAGCCTCCTCAGCCTTCAGTCGCGGCGACTACCCCTCGGGGGTGGCCGTGACGAGCTGCGGCAGTGCCAGCAGCGGGTCCGGGCGATTGCGCTGATGCACGAGCACCTCTACCGGTCGGAGTCCTTCCGCGGGGTGGCGTTCGGCGCCTACGTGCGCAGCCTCGCGCAGGCGGTCATCGAGACCAGCGGCATGCCCGCCGAGCGGGTCCGCTTCGAGCTGGAGGTCGGAGACGAAGAACTCCCGGCGGAGCAGGCCATCTCCTGCGGGTTGATCCTCAACGAGCTGCTCAGCAACGCGGCGAAGCACGCGTTCCCCGGGGGGCGCCCGGGGCGTGTGACCGTTCGCCTGACCCGAGGGGCGGAGACGGAGCTCGCCGTCGAAGACGACGGGGTCGGGTTGCCCGAGGGCTTCGACGCCACGGACGGACGCTCGCTCGGCACCCGCATCGTGCGCGTGTTGACCGAGCAGCTCGACGGCGTGGCCACCTTCGAGCGCGGCGCGGGGACCCGGGTGCTGGTCCGCTTCCCCGCACGCGCTGCCGCGTAAAGGCACGACCGCGCGCAACCGCCGCTCAGTTCCCGCTTAGAGCTGCCCGCAGTCCGCGATCTCGACCTTGGAGCTGGTGGTGCCGCTGCGCGACCCCACGGCCTCCACCGCCTGGACCACGTTCATGCCCTCGACCACCGAGCCGAACACCACGTGCTTGCCGTCGAGCCAGGAGCAGGGGACGGTGGTGATGAAGAACTGGGAGCCGTTGGTGCCCGGGCCGGCGTTCGCCATGCTGAGCAGGCCGGGGGTGGTGTGCTTGAGGACGAAGTTCTCGTCGGCGAACTTGGCGCCGTAGATGCTCTTGCCGCCGGTGCCGTTGTGGTTGGTGAAGTCGCCGCCCTGGAGCATGAACTGCTGGATCACGCGGTGGAAGGAGCTGCCCTTGTAGCCGAAGCCCTTCTCGTGGGTGCACAGCGCCCGGAAGTTCTCTGCCGTCTTGGGGGCGATGTCGGCGCGGAGCTCCATGACGATGCGGCCCGCCGGCTTGCCGGCGATGTTGATGTCGAAGAAAACGCGAGGGTTGGACATGAGTCTTCCTTGGGGGGTGAGGATCTAACGCGGACGCCTCGACCGGTCAGTCCTCGTGGACGTCCACAGCGCCAATCCGCGAGAGGAGGGCGGGGATGCGCGCGCGGAGCGCGTTGGCGGCGTCGTCGCCGAGCGGCCCGCCCCGACCGGGTCCGGGCAGGTAGAGCTCCAGCTCGGCCGCGGGGTCCCCGATCACCCGCACGCGGACGCCCGTGGGGTCGGTCCCGTTGACGTAGCGCCCCTGGGTGTCACTTTCGCGGATCGCCCAGGTGAAGCCGTCGCCGTGGGTGCTCAGCGCCGCGAGCGCGGCGTCGGGGCCGAGCGCGGAGCGGAACACCCAGCCGTGGACGTCTTTCATTTGCCGAGCACCAGGTAGTCGGTCGCGCCCAGCGCCTGCGGTGCCTTTTCGGTCAAGCCGACGAAGTTCACTTCACGGCCCAGGATGGCCTGCCACTTGTCGGCGAAGGACTTCAGGGCCGGGTACACCTCGACGGTGTGCCGGGTCTTGAAGATGTTCGGCATGGTGGGGTGGGCGCTCTTCCCGGCGGCGGTCATGGCGTCCACCATCGCGGCGCTGGAGAGGCCCAGGTCGATGTCGGCCAGCTCGCTCGGGTTGGCGTCGAAGTGGTGCCCGAGCATCTTCTTGGGGTTCTCGGAGTAGAACGTGGTCGAGGTGCCCTTCATGGACACCTGCGAGTCGCCCAGCCCCGCTTCTTTCATCATCTCGGCGAGGTCCTTGCGGAACGCCTCGTACTGCTGGGGATTCTCGAAGGACAGCGGGCACTTCTTCTCGCGCATCCAGGCGAGGCGTTCGGGGGTGACGCCGCGTGCCGCGACGTCGTCGGCAAACATCGGGCTGTCGATCAGCTGCGCGTTCTCGGCCTGACGGACCTCGACGGCGACGTCGTCGGCGATCTTCTCGAGCCCGCCGTCCGGGCCCAGGCGGTAGCCGTCGCGGAACTTGGCGCGGAGCTCGGCTTCCGTGAGCGCGGTGCCGGGGTTGCGGGCGCGGAAGTCGGCGAGGAAGGCCTCCTCGACCGGGGTGGCCCGGCCGGGGATCTTGGCGAGGTCGTCGGCGGCGTTGGTGGTCACCCCGGTGGCGGTGGCCGCTTCGTCGGCCACCTTGGCGGCGTCGTCGGCCTTGGTCGCGAGAAGGGCGGCATCGTCGCCCCCGGAGAGCAGCTTGGCGACGTCCTCCCCGGCGGCGAGGCGGCGCGAGAGGGTCTCGGCATCGCCCACGGTGTCGAGGAGCTTCTCCAGGGTGGCGGCGTCTCCCGCCTTGTCGAGGAGCACGGCCAGCTCTTCCACGGAGCCGACGCGGCGGAGCAGGCGGACGCCGTCGCCGAGGCCGCCCAGCTTCTGGACGATGCCGGCGAAGCGACTGAGCTTGCCGATGCCGCCGGTGAGCCGGGCCCAGATGCCGGTGCCGATCAGGCCGAGGGCCAGCTCGGTGACCGCACGACCGAACAGCTTGCCTCGTTCGTACGCCGACAGTCCGGGGGTCGTGACCGCGAGGTAGATGTAGTAGGCGGCGAAGGCCACCGCGAGGATGATGCCGATGATCAGCAGGGCGGTGAGCACGGCCGCCCAGCCGAAGATCAGCACCAGGACGCCGACCACGACGGCGACGACCGCGAGGATCGCCCAGAACAGGGGCGTCGCGAGGGCCTTGACCAGGCCCACGACCAGGTCGACCACGCCTTCGACGATGCCGACGATGAGGCCGCCGAGGAAGGAGCCGACCGACGAGACGGCGTCCCAGACCTTTCCCAGCGTGGAGCGTTCGGTCTTGGCGATGGCCTGATCGACGGCGTTGGAGATGTCCCCGCTGACGCGCGACACCACGCCGTCGAGGTCGCGGAGGACGCCGTCCACCCGCCCCTTCAGCTCCCTGGCGGCGGTGTCGATCTGCCCCTGCCAACCGTTCCCCGCCTCGGTGATCGCCGAGTCCAGGGCAGTGCGGGGCTCGCTCACGGCGAGGTCGAACTCGCCGTTCGCGGCCGTGACCGACCCGTCGAACTTCTCCTCCACCGCGGTGGTCGCGGTGGTCGCGTCGGTGCGGAAGCCGGTGGTGACCCCGGTGAGGACGGTGCCGATGCCGGCTTCGACCTCGCCGAGCGCGGTGCCTGCCTGGGCCCCGGCGGCCTGGAGCGCGGAGAGCACGCCGTCGACCTTCCCGGCCCCCTCGGCGAGGGCGGCCTCCACGGCGGTCTCGAGGTCCCCCGACGCGCCCTGCACGGCCTCGTCGATGGACTGCACCTCGCTGACCTGGGCCACGAAGGCGTCGATCTGGGTGAGGATCTGGGCGGAGTCCTCGTCGATCTTCGCGTTGGCGTCGGTCACGCTCTGCTGGAGCCCCTCCTGGGCGCCGGGCACGACCTGTAGCAGCTGCGCGAGGTCCCCCGCCTTGCGGGCTTCGATCCGGGCCTTGGCCTCGTCGGCCTTGGCCTGGATGGCGGTCCGGGCCTCGGTGCGGGCGGTGCCGAGCTGCTCGGCGGCCTTGGCCCGGATGGTCTCGACGCGGCTCAACGACACGGTGAGGCCCTCACCGAGCTTGGCCTGGAGGGCCGGGACTTCGCTCCGGATCTGCTGCCCGAGGGCGGCGGTGCGGGCGCGGGCCTCCCGCCCGATCTCGGTGGTGCTGTTGCGGATCTGGGTCTCGAGGCTGGTGAGCTGCCGCTCGACGTCCGCCGCGGCCTGGGCGCCGCCTTCGACACCACGGAGCCGGCCCAACTGGGCCTGGGCCCGGGTGCGCGTAGCGGCGGCACGCTGGTTGCCGCCTTCAACGGCCCGCTGGGCCTCGGTCTCCCCGATGGCCGTCGCGGCCGTGGCCTTGTCCTCGCCGAGCTTGGCGGCGCGGTCCTGGGCGTCCTTGTAGAGCTGCCGGAGGGCCTGGGCCTGGGTCTCGGCGCGCTTGTTGACCGTCTCGAGGCGGGTGTTGTACCCGGTGTCCACCCGGGTCAGGGCCTCGGTGGTGGCGGTGTCGATGTCGGTGGCGGTGGTCTGGTAGAGGGTGTTGATCCGCTCGGTGGACTGCGTGAGGGCGGTCTGGACCGCGGTGGCCGCGGCGGTCGCGGCGGTCTGGATGCGCTCCTTGCGCGCGGCGGCTTCGTCGGTCACGCGGGCGCGGAGGCTGGCCACGGTCCCGGTGAAGGCGCCCCATGCGGCGCCGGACTCGCCCGCGCCCGCGCCGCCCCCGGAGCCGGCCGAGCTCGGGCTGGACAGGGCCGCGGTCGTGCTGGCGGGGGAGGAGAGCGTGCCCATCGAGGCGTTGACGGGCGTGGCGGTCGCGCCGCCAGAGGTGATCGCCGCGGTGCTGCCGCCGAGGGTCGCGGCGGTGGGGGTGGGCGCGTTGGCGACGGTGGCCGTGGGGCTGGCAGCGCCGGCCGGGGCGACCGTGGCGGTCGGAGCGACCGTGGCGGTCGGGGCGCCCGTCGGAGCGGCGGTGGGGGAAGGGGTGGTCGTCGTGGCCGGCGCGGGCGCGCGCGTCTCGGTCGGGGCCGCCGTGGGGCCGCCGCTCGGGGCGCCCGAGGGCGCGCTGGGGGCTCCGGGGCTGCTTGGGGCGCCGGACGGGGCGCCGGGGGTGGCCGGTGCCGCGGGGCCCCCGGGGGCGCCGGGGACGAGGTTGGGGCCGACCCCGGCGGTGGGAAGGAGGTTGGCGTTGGCGGCTGGATCGTTGGGACCGGTCGGAGCGCCGTTGGGTGCCGAGGGAGGGCCGCCCGGCCGCGGGCCCTGGGCGGTCGGTTCCGGGGCGCGGGTGCGTTCCGTCGCGGCGTCCTCGTCGAGCGCCTCCACCTGCGCGCTGTTGCCCTCGCCGGTGCCGCTCAAGGCGCGCGCGGCGGCCGCCGCCGTGCCCTCCAGCGAGTTGAGGTCGCCCACGCCCTGGTTCAGACGGGCCTGATCCCGCACCGTCGACCCGAGCTCGTCGAGGTCGGTCCCCAGGAGCGCCGCGTTCAGGGCGCCGTTCCCGAGGTGGCGGTTGAAGCCGCCCAGCCCCGGGGGCAGCCCGCCGCCGCCGCCGCCGCCACCGCCCACGCCGACGTTGCCGCGTCGCCCGACGTTGGGCCCCCGCTCGGTTGTGAGATCGGGCGGGGCGGTTTTGGGGTTGAGGTCCTGCGACACGGCGACTCTCTAGGGGAAGGGGACTAGGTCCCGCTGGTGTTGCTGCAGAACTGGAACTCGGTGATGTACCCGGTGGTCGAGCCCACGATGTGCTTGCTGGAGACGATGAAGTAGGTGCCGTTGTGGGGTTGGTTGAGCCCCTTGAAGTTCACCTGCTGCCCGGCCCGTAGGGCGTCGTTGCCTTCGACCGTGCACGACCCCTTGCCGAACTGCCGCGCCGAACGATTCATCTCCGCTTTGGCGAGCTCGTTGGCCTGCGACTGGTTCGTGAAGGGCACGTCGGTGATGTAGGCCGTGTGGCTCCCGAACTTGGTGGTCGAGAGCTCGGCGCCCACGTCTCCCCCACCGATCTTGTCGATGTCGGACGGGGTGGCCTTGCCGACGATCTCCTTCTTCTCGCGGATGTCCCACCCGCGCGCGACCACTTCACCCACCTGCTCCATGGTGTTGAAGCTCATCTTCAGCGAGCGGAGGTTCTTCCCCATCTCGATGTCGGTGGGGGTGTTGGCGAGGCTGGCCTTCTTGAAGATCAGCTTGCCCTCGTCCACTGCGAGCTGGAAGTTGTTGCGCGCCGCCAGCCGCTTGAGGAAGGTGAGGTTGGACTCGTTGCGCTGGAGCACGTAGTCGCGGGTCTCTTCGGTGGGGTCGCACTCCACCTCGAGCTCGCTCTCCTTGCCCACGGTCTCGGCGATCTCGCTGTCCTTCTTCTTCTCGAACCAGCGGGTCTTGCGTCCGCGGCCGAGCCGGTGGGTGTTGTCGTAGGCCCGCACCATCAGCGTGAGGATGCCCTCCGCGCTCCAGGAGGGCTCGACCGAGATCACCTCACCCTTGAACGCCAGGACGTTTCCGGCGCCGACCTTCGCGTCTACCGCGTCGCCCACCTTGATCGACCACTTCGGCGTCTGCTCCGTGCCGGTGATGCGCATGGTGAGCTGCTCGACCATGTCGACGTGGTCTTCGATGGTGAGCGTCTCGAGGCCGTTGGCCTCGGGTTGGGTGAACGTGCTTCCGCCGCAGGTGACTTGGAAGCTGGGTGCGGATCTCTTTTCATCGCCCATGGGTTCAAGTCCGGAAGACGAGGGTGTCGCCCGTCAGGTCGGCGAGCGGGTCGGTGATGCCATTGTCCAGCGCCAACTGGCGCCAGTCGGAGTTGTTCTGGGAGGCCACCTGGGAGAGGGTCTG
>JAYVAS010000423.1:0-8259 GCA_043750895.1 Pseudomonadota bacterium | reverse complement strand
CGGGCGAAGAGGAGTTTAGCACGCCCCGCCTCACGGCGACGGGCGCCAGGAACGAGCGACGCGCCTCACCAGCCGGCGCCACGGCGCGAGAGCACAAGGCGACGCGATGCCTCCATCAACAGCGGTGAGAATGGCCAGGGCTGGTTCGCGATTGTTTGGCTGAGAAAGCCTGATACCCTCAAGAATCTCTGGTCCCGCCCGCGCGACCGCGCGGGTCGCGATCGCGCGGTCTCGACTCGCGAGTTCGGCAACCAGAACGAGCAACTTGTTCCGGTCCGTGACGGTGGGTAGGTTCACGAGCGCGTCGAGAACGACGTCGATGGGAGCCTCCACGTCCGGTCGATGACGAAGCACTTGCCCGAGCACGCGGATGACGTTGTTCCGAACACGAGCGTCGGGGTCCGAGAGACCGGGCAGTAGGCCAGCCACCGCGGCTCCCGCATCTGTCATGTGGCCGAGCAAAAACGCCGCGGCTGCCCGGTGCTCCCACGCCGGATCTCGAACGAGGATCTGCGCGATCTGATCTGCATTCCGGGGGACATCCGCATCGAACTGCGCGCGAAAGCCAGAAAGAGCTGGATGATCAAATCCGAAAAGGCAGTGCAGCTCTCCACATTCAGGAACGGGCCGTACTGCGCCCTGGCGCGCGAGTTGCCAACCCGTAGACTCATAGTTCTGCCAAGCCGCGACCAGCCCGTCCGGATCCGCAGGTGACGACTCATCGAACCGCGAATCGGTGAGGGTCGAATCCCAGACATCGAACGTGGAAAACGTCCAAACCACGTCGTCCTTTTCGCCATGGTAGGTGATGGTCGTCAACTTTGCTCTGCCCATCCCAGACCGCTCCCGAAGGTCGGCTTCTAATCGTGACCTCGCCTCCCCTCCCAACGCCGAGTTCTCCATCGCCGTGCGAAGGTCTGCGGCGTGATGATTCACCCAGTACCGGAGCGGGAGCCGGTCGAACCCGTGCACATCCACGAAGGAGTGGTCAACCTGCGGCACCGCCACATCTCGGCTACAAATCGTCGGCTCGGCGTGTGCCCCTCGAATGGCGAGGAGCCCGAGCGCTATCGCGAGCACGCCGCATCCGCGGCAAGCGAACCGCCCCGAACTCTCTGCAGTTCCTGCAAGAGAAACGACGCGCAAGCGCCGCGCAGGTCGACGCCGCTGATCGCCTCAAGAAAAAGGAACTGGCCTTGAGGGTTCACTTCCAGAAATACCGGATCTCCATCCGACGATAGTTTGAAGTCGAGCACTCCCATCCGAAGACCGAGGCCCGCGACGATCTGCACGCAGAGCTCGCGTGTCGCATCGCTGAGCGTGGTGGGCTCCATCGGCACGGAGTAGTCCAGCCGCCAGTCAAAGTGCGGAGATGTGATGCGAAAGGCGACCACGTCGTCTCCGAAAACGTTGACGCGGTAGTGCTGATCCCCACCGATGGCCTCCTGGTAGAGAAGCACGCAGCAGCCCATGTCTCCTGCGGTAACCTTCGAGATGTCGATCGGAGCGACGAACAGATGCACGCCGCGAACCCCCTGGAGGGGTTTGGAGATGACGCCCCCGGGAAGCGAATCCGCGAAGGCGGCAATTTCTTCCGGATCGGACGAGAGGATCGTCCGGGGCACGCGGGCACCAAGGCTTTGCGCCATCTGGAGCTGCGCGAGCTTGTCCTCTGCCATCCACGACGCAACGAGAGGATTGAGGACCCTCTCGTTCGAAAACCCCCGCAGGAGCGAGGAGACGGTCGCGCGGGACGCGGCTCGGATCAGGGACTGGTGATCCGGCTCCACGGTGTCGCCTGTGAACAGGAAGTTTCCGGCTCCGACTCGCCGGGCCCAGACGAGTTCAACGTCGCTCATGGTGACCTTTCGACCATCGGCCGCAATGACCCAGGCGTTTCGAGGGTCGCCTCCCGGCGCGCTCATTGCGAGAGGCCGATTGGTTTCCACCACGGCAACATCGAGCGCGGAGCCCTTGATCAGGCGCTCCGCGACGGTCAAGGCATGAAGATCGCCGGCCTCGCTAAGGATGAGGATCATCTACACTACCCCCGAAGAACGTTGCCGAGCGTTGAGGCTCGAACCGGGACTGCACCGCGTCGCGACGCGTTGTCAGCTGTTGGGCGGGGAATCGTTGTCGGCGTCGTCGTCCCAGTTGGTCTCGCTGGCCGGTTGGGTTTCGGTACACGTCCCGGTCGCGGACCCCTGAGTCGTCGGGTTCGTGACCACCGAGAGGTAGTATCCGTTGTTGATGCTCTCCCACGCCGTGACGTGGAACGGGGTCTGGCCGTTCGGCTGGTTGTGACCGAACACGAACGCGACGGGCTTGTCTGCCATTTGATCTCCTTCAGGTGCGGGCGGGGTGGACCGCAGGAGCGTAGCCGAGCCGTTGACGACGCGCAATGGCGCGAGGCGGTCACTGCCTATCTGCAGAGCGGCGGCGGCGATCCTGCGTTTGCTGCCGCTAGGCCGGCCCGAAGCACGTACTCCCACGCCCCCGCGGTCGTCCGAAGCCCGAGCCGTTCCTTCATCGCCTGAAGCCTCCGGTAGAGCGTCGGGTCCACGCGCGCGCAGACATCGATGCGATGCGGCGAGGCTGCGTCGTACGTGAGCGGATCTCCGACGGCCTCCGCGAGCCATGCGGGTACACCCTCGCTCGCCGACGTTGACGTCATCTTCAGCTGCGCGAGGATCGCCGCGAGCAGGGCGGTGGGTACCGACTCGATCTCCTCCCGGCGGCGCGGGGCTCGCGCCACCGGCGCGACCCGGGCCGCCGAAGCTGGCTCGCCGTCTCGATCTTCCTCCACCGACGGCACGACTTCCGCCTGCGCGACCGTGCCGACGCTGACGCCCTCCCACGCCACGGGCCCCGCCGCCCAGAGCGTGCCGTTGCCCCGGCGCTCCGCGGCGTCGGCCTCGGCGCGGGCGCGGGCCGGATCAAGCATCGTCGTCCCAACCCCGGATGTGGACGAGCGCGACCGCGGCCGGTCCCAGGGGCGGTAGCGCAGCCTCCGGGCGGATGCGCCCCCACGCGACGCCCGCGAGCGACTCCACGCCGTGCAGGAACTCGCGCGTGCCCCCGCGCCGAGGGAGCGTCCAGACGGACTGCCCCCGATTGAGCGCGTCGCGCACCTCGTCCGTGCGCGGGAGCGGGTCGGACAGGTACGAGAAGGCGCCCGCGTGGTTCGAGGCGTCGTGGATGACGGTCGCGTCGTGGAGCCACTCGTGCTTCGGCACGCGGTCGATTCGGACGAGCACGATCTCCGTGCTCGCGGGCGTGGCCCGCAGCATCCGGATCAGGTTCGCCGAGGCGTCGTCGCCGTCGGTGGGCGCCACGAGCAGCACGCCTGGAAGGCACCCGCCCTTCTTGACCGGCGGCGTGTCCACCACGATCCCGTCGAAACGCCCGAGGCGCCCCGGCCCGGTACGGTAGAGCACGTCGGTGGCGTGAGCGCCCGCGAGGCCGACGACGGTGACGCTCCCGGCCCCGCGCTGGACCCGCGCCACGTCCGGGTCGGTCTCAGAGATCCCGAGCCGCCGCCGGGCGTCGAGCTGGTCGTCGGTGACCAGGTAGAGCAGGTCGAGCCCGGCGAAGGCGAGGCGCTCCGCGAGGCTCGCGGAGAGACACGTCTTCCAGACGCCCCCCTTCCACGAGGACACGACGACGGTCGGCAGTCGCGGGACGGCCGTGTCTCCGGCCGGCTCGGCGGGAAGGGCGAGGGTGGGGACGGCGCGCGGGGCGCCGCCGGAGGGACGAGAGGGGCCCGACGAGGGGCGGGTCATATGGCGGTCATGGGTCGAAGACATGGTGCTCCTATGGTGAAAGTGCTGGAAGAACGCTGATTCAGGGGAGGGTCATGGGGCGATCATATGGCCGCCCCATGACCGTGGTGGGCGGGTCAGGCCGCTTGCTCGCCGGTCGGCTCCGCGGGCCGCGGCGGGTTCGCGGGGCCTTCGGGCGCGGTGGGGGGCGCCGCCCCGTCGCCGCGATCGATCGGAGCGGCCCTCGCCGCCGCCAGGAGCACGTCGAGAACGCGCCGTCGGGCGTCGCCCACGCCCGCCCCACCCGGGACGCGCACGACGCGCACGGTGAGGCCGCCGGGGCTACGCCGCGCCACGGGCCACCTCGTCGTCACCGGGGTCCTCCGGCGGCTCGCGCCAGAGGTCGTCGGCTCCCAGCTCGCAGAAGGGCGGGCAGACCAACAGCCGCCGCCGAACCTTCGGCGACAGCGGCCGCCGCCCCGCGAGGAGCTGCGAGAAATAGGAGCGCGACACGCCGAGGCGCGCGGCGCCCTCGGTGAGCGTCATATGGCAGCGGCCAAGCAGGGCGCGGACGCGATTGCCGCGGAGGAGCCAGGCGGGACGGGAGGGAGAGCAGGGAGCGCGAGAGGGGGTGTTCATGTGTACAACGTCGCATGGTGTGTCTTTGTCGTCCACGGCATTCGATGTCCTCGGCGAGAAGTTGTGTACTTTTTGGTGAACCCAGGCTACGGTGGCCCCATGCCCACCCGATCCCCGACCGAGCTGGTTCTCAAGAACGCCCCACCCGACGGCCACGGTCGCACCGGCGTCGCCGCGATCACCTGGGAGGCCCGCACCTCCTTCGGCCCCTACCTCCGCGCGCTCCGCGAGGCGTCGCGCCTCTCGCTGCGGGCCGCATCCGACGCGATCGGCGTCTCGTTCAGCTACCTCGCCAAGATGGAGACGGGGGAGCGGCCGAACCCGCCGACCCTGAAGGTGCTCCAGCGGGTCGCGAAGGTGTACGGCCGCGACCTGCGGGAGCTGATGCACGAAGCGGGCTTCCGGTTCGAGACGCCGTCGGAGATCGACACGCTCGATGACGACCTCGACACGCGCTTCGCGCGGCTCGTGACGCACCCCCTGCTGCGCCCGATGCGGATGGACGCTGCGGTGATGGAGCTCATCCCTCCGCTGGTGAAGCGCCAGTGGATCGAGTTCGCCCGGAAGCTCGCGTGGCACACCGCGGGCTCGGCGAGCGCCGTCGAGGACATCTTGCACCCCCCGGAGACGCCATGAAGAAGTGCGTGATTTACTGCCGCGTCAGCACCGACCGCCAGCGCGAGGCCGGCACCATCGAGTCGCAGCGGGAGGCGCTGCTGCACTATGCGCGGGCGTGCGACTGGACCGTGGTGTCGGTGGAGGAGGACGACGGCTTCAGTGGCACCGTCCCCGCATGGGAACGGCCGGGGATGAGCCGTGCGCTGCGCCTCATCGAACGGAAGGAAGTGGACTACCTCCTCGTCGTCGACCTCGACCGCACCTCGCGCGCCGAGGACCCGTTCGAGCGCGCGATCGTGCGGAAGGCGCTGCGCGACCACGGCGTGCTCCTCGCCACGCCCAAGGGCATCCTCCGCGACATCACGCCCGAGGAGAAGCTCACCCAGGACATGCTGTCGTCGGTCGCCTCCTACGAGCGGTCGAAGACCCGCGAGCGCACGCTTCGCGGGCGGAAGGACGCCGTGCTGCGGAAGGGTGGGCGCCCGCTCACGCAGACGCCGCTCGGGCTGGAGTGGTCCCCGGAGAAGCGGGGGTACATCGCCTCACCCGTCGAGGCACCGGTCGTGCGCGAGATCTTTCGTCTCGCCGCCGAGGGGATGGGGCCACTCCAGATCGAGCGGGAGTTGGTGCGTCGGAACATGCCGTCCGGGCGGATCCAGAAGTACCGCCCTCGCGGCACGCCGAAGGGTACGCCGCGCGAGCCGGGGACCAAGTTCATCGTCCGCCGCTCCATCCAGGACATGCTCGCGAACCCCGTGTACTGCTCCGACCGTTGGGCGCCGAACCCCTCGTGGGACCCTGACTTCACGGTGTCCGTCGAGCCGGTGGTCACCCGCGAGGCGTGGGACGCAGCGAACGCCGCGCTGAGAGGCCGTGCCCGGCCGCCGGCTCGGCCGCTCAAGTACGACTACCTCCTTCGGGCAGTGGCATTCTGCGCCCGGTGCGAGCGAAAGATGCGCGGCCAGACCACCCCGGGCGGGAACGCCTACTATCGGTGCGAGTTCGCCAATCGGGACCAGGTCAACTGCGAGCGCTGTTCCTCCGGCCGAGCGGTCCGCGCCGACCAGATCGAGCCCCTGGTGTGGTCGTACGTCCAGCAGCTCATCCTCGAGCCGGGGTACTTCCGCGCCGAGGTTGAGCGCGCGGTGGAGGCGGATCAGAAGCGCAACGGCAGCGGCGGAGCGGACGCGGCTCGCGCGATCCGCACCGAGCTGGAGCGCCTCGCGCTGGAGCGGAGCCGCGTCCAGGCCGGCTTCCGGAAGGGCGTGTACACCGAGGACGAGGTGGCCACCGAGTTGGCGGCCATCGAGCGCGAGCGGGCGCCGCTCCTGAGCCGGCTGGAGCTCGCGCAGATGGACGAGCGGAGCCTCGGCGCGAAGTCAGCTCGTCTCGCCGCCGTGGAGGCGCGACTCTCGACCCTGCGGAGCGCCGTGAAGACCGCGGACCGCGACCAGCAGCGCGCCATCATCGGCGAGCTGATCGAGCGGGTGGTCATCGACACCGAGACCCGCGCGGTCGAGATCCGGGTGCTCGTCGGCGAGGCCCCGGCCGGGGACGCCGAGGCAGGCGGCGGCTCGCCCAGCCCGGCACCCCACAGTTCGAAGGGCGGGCAGCGGTCGGGTCGGCCGGGATCAGAAAGTTACGGGAGCGGACTCTCTGGTGTGAGTCCTACACCGCTCCGCACCTTCCGGGGGTGTGAGCCTGGGACCTCGTCGGAGGCCCCCCTAATGCACCCCCTTCTTCTCCCTCAGCACCGCCCCGTCGTTCACATGATCATTCCAGCTCGCCGGGGGTAGCCGATCGGCCACCTCCACCATCGAGATGGTCCCGGGAACCGGGCAAACAATCTGACAGAGATTGCAGCCCACACACTCGGACTCGTCGATGATGGGGATGCGCGTACCGTCCGGGTTGGGGTGGATACACTGGTGGGCGCCGTCGTGGCAGGCCACCATGCATAGTTGGCAGCCGATGCAGGAGTCGGCGTTGATCTTGGCGACCAGGTCGTAGTTCAGGTCGAGGTCGCCCCACTCGGAGCACGCGGGCACGGCCTTGCCGATCATCTGGTCGAGGCGCGTGAACCCGTGGGTGTCCATGTAGTCGGACAGGCCCTCGTTCATGTCCTCGACGATACGGTAGCCGCGCAGCATCACCTCGGTGCACACCTGCACCGAGCTGGAGCCGAGGAGGATGAACTCCACCGCGTCGCGCCAGTTGGTGATGCCGCCGATCCCCGAGATGGGGAGGCCGAAGTCGGGGCTCTTCGCCAGCTGGGCGGCCATGTGCAGGGCGATGGGCTTGACGGCCGAGCCGCAGTAGCCGCCGTTGGTGGAGCGGTCCCCCACCCGGGGTTCGGGCACGAAGCGGTCGATGTCCACCGAGATGATGCTCTTGATGGTGTTGATGAGCGACACGCCGTCGGCGCCGCCCCGCCGCGCGGCGAGGCCGTGGGGCAGGATGTCCGAGACGTTGGGGGTGAGCTTCACCAACACCGGGACGGTGCTGAACTCCTTGGCCCACGAGGTGATGCGCTCGTTGATCTTGGGCTCCTGGCCCACCGCCGAGCCCATGCCCCGCTCGCACATGCCGTGCGGGCATCCGAAGTTGAGCTCGAGACCGTCGGCGCCGGCGTCGATGGAGCGCTTGATGATCTCCTTCCACTCCTCCCGCGTCTCGACCATCAGCGAGACCACGAGCGCCTGCTTGGGGTAGTGCTTCTTGACGTCGGTGATCTCGCGGAAGTTGGTCTCCAACGGCCGGTCGGTGATAAGCTCGATGTTGTTGAAGCCGATGGCCCGGGTGCCCCGGTAGTTGTGACCGCCGAAGCGGCTGGAGACGTTCTGGATGGGCTGGCCGAGCGTCTTCCAGACCGCCCCGCCCCAGCCGGCGTCGAAGGCGCGCTTGATCTGGTCGCCCGAGTTGGCCGGAGGGGCGCTCGCGAGCCAGAAGGGGTTGGGGGAGGTGATCCCGCCGCAATTGGTGGTGAGGTCGGCCATGATCAGTTCCCCGTCAGCTGCTGGTGGATGGCGTGGGCGGCGGCCTTGCCTTCGGCGGCGGCGTTCACCACCTCCTTGCCGCCGTTGGCGCAGTCGCCTCCGGCGTAGACCGTGGGATGGCCGGTGCGGCCGGACGCGTCGACGACGAGGCGTCCTTTCTCGACCGTGACCCCGGCGAGCCCGCTGGTGAGCTGTGCGAGCTTCGCCTGCCCGGTGGCGACGAGCACGCGCGTGGCCGGGATCGA
>JAYVAS010000422.1:0-2600 GCA_043750895.1 Pseudomonadota bacterium | reverse complement strand
GCCGACACCACTGTCGAGAAAGGTGCGAAAAAGGTCGTGATGTAGCGTGTGACCGGCGCACCAGGCGACCAGCCGACCCTGGAGCGGACCGCCGAGGAGGGCCGCGTCACCGAGCGCGTCGACCGCCTTGTGGCGCACCGCCTCGTCGTCCGCCCGCAGTCCGCCGGGGTTGAGGACGCCGGTGTCGTCGTAGACGACGGTGTTTTCCAGCGAGGCGCCGCGGGCGAGCCCCGCCGCCCGCAATCGTTCCGCATCCTGGAGAAAGCCGAAGGTGCGCGCCCGAGCCAGGTGGTCCGCGAACGGCGCGCCGACGCCGGGGCCGCGGTAGCGCTGGGTGCCGATCGCGGGGTGTGGGAAGCGGATGGTCACGTCGAGCTCGAAGGCGTCGGCGGGCTCGAGGCGGGCCCAGCTGTCTCCCCGACGGACCTCGACCGTGTCGGTGACCACGCGCCATCGGCGCGGCGCGGCCTGTGCCCGCGGGCGGATGCGCTCGAACCAGGGCCACGCCGATCCGTCCAGGACGGGCAGCTCCGGGCCTTCCACCGACACGGTGACGTTGTCGATTCCGGCCGCGTACAGGGCCGCGCAGAGGTGCTCGACCATGGAGATGGTCACCCCGCCGCGCCCCAGCGTCGTGGCCAACTGGGTGTCCACCACGTGGTCGACGTGGGCGTGGATCTCCACGCCGTCACGGACGAAGCGGATGCCCTGGTCCTCGTCGGCCGGCCGTACGTCGGCCGTGGCCGGGAGGCCCGAGCGGAGCGCCACGCCGGTGAGCTGGAACGGTGCCGCGAGGGTGTGTTGGGTCAGCGGGGTGCCGGTGCGGGAGGGAGTCCGGTGACGACGTCGCCGGGGACCACCCCATGCTCCGAGAACCAGCCAAGGTTCATCTCCAACGCGTATTGGGCCGGGGCGCCGGACGGGGTCTGGTTCGTATCCATGGGCTTCAGGTCCTTGATGGACACGATCACGCCGTCGGACCCGATGAACGCGATGGAGAGGGGGATGCGGGTGTTCTTCATCCAGAAGCGGCGCTCGAGCGCCTCCGGGTACACGAAGAGCATCCCGCGGTCGGCGTCCATGGACGTGCGGTACATCAGCCCGACCGCGCGCTCGCTCTCGTCGTCGGCGACCTCCACCGTCACCGGACGGGGGCCCACCTTCACGGTCGTCGTCGTCAGACCGGAGTGCGCGCAGGCGAGGGTAAGGAGCACGATCACGCGAACATCTTGCCGGCCTTGGGAGGCGCGCCCACGATGCGGTACCCGGCGCTCGTGACGATGCGCCCTTGCGGCGTACGCTGGATCAGGCCCTCCCGGATGAGGAACGGCTCGTAGACCTCCTCGATGGTGTCCGGCTCGTCGCCGATGGCCGCGGCGAGGTTCGAGAGGCCCACGGGGCCGCCGTCGAACTTGACGGCGATGGTGTGCAGGATTCTCCGGTCCATGGCGTCGAGCCCCTGGGCGTCGACCTCCAGCCGCTCCAACGCGCGCCGGGTGAGGTCGAGGTCGATGCGCCCGCCCGTCTCCACCTGGGCGAAATCGCGGATGCGCCGGAGGAGCCGGTTGGCGATCCGCGGGGTGCCGCGCGACCGGGCGGCGAGCTCGCCGGCCGCGTCGTCGTCGAGCGCGAGGGAGAGCTTCTCGCCGCTGCGGATGACGATGCGCTTGAGCTCGGCCGGGGAGTAGAAGTCCAGCACCGCGTGGATGCCGAAGCGCGCCCGCAGCGGGCTCGTGAGCATGCCGGAGCGGGTGGTGGCGCCGACCAGGGTGAACCGCTGCAGGGGGAGGCGGACCGACTGCGCGCCGGGGCCCTGGCCGAGCACGATGTCGATCTGGAAGTCCTCCATCGCCGGGTAGAGGATCTCCTCCACGGCCCGGTTGAGCCGGTGGATCTCGTCGATGAACAGCACCTCGCGGGGCGCGAGCCCGTTGAGGATGGCGGCCAGATCGCCGCCCCGCTCCAGCGTGGGGCCCGATGCGGTGCGGACCGGCACCCCCAGCTCTTCGGCCACGATGTGCGCCAGGGAGGTCTTTCCCAGGCCCGGGGGGCCGGAGAGCAGGATGTGGTCGAGCGCCTCCCCCCGTTGCAGCGCGGCGCGGATGTAGACGCGGAGGTTGTCCTTGACCCGATCCTGCCCGACGTAGTCGTCCAACCGGCGCGGGCGGAGCGCCGGATCGGCGGGCTCGGTCTCGGTGGGGTCGACGAAGCGGGTCATGGGGGGCTGAACACCCTATCACTCGGGGGGTGGGCTGGTCGACGCGTCCGGTGGATGCGCGGGATCATCCGGCGGGAGGGCGGGGCCCCGCGGAGAACCCGCGCAGGGCGGCGGCGATGCGCTCCGGGAGCGGAGCGGCGGCGAGGCCCGCGTCGGCGAGGCGTGCGGCCGCGAGATCGATCTCCGACTTCTTGTAGCCGAGCTGGGCGAGCGCGAGCGCGAGCGGGTCGTCGGGGGCGGCGGGCCGCGCGGTGGGCCCGCCGACGGCCGGCGCCCACGCCAGCTTGCCGCGGAGCTCCAGGACGAGGCGTTCCGCCGTCTTCCGTCCCACCCCGCTCACCGCGGTGAGGGCGCGGAGATCGTTCCCTTCGATGGCGCGGGC
>JAYVAS010000421.1:0-8607 GCA_043750895.1 Pseudomonadota bacterium | reverse complement strand
CGAGGCCGTGCGTGCCACCCCGGCGCCGGCCGGCGGGCCGTGGGATCTCGTGCTGATCCCGCGCTCCGAGACGGCCACCGCTGGGCTCGCGATCTTGCGCTTGGAGATCGCCGACCTCTTTTCGAAGGTCGGACGGTGACGAACTTCCTGCTCCTGCTCATCCGCGGTTACCAGCGGGCGCTGTCCTGGTGGATGCCTCCGATGTGCCGTTTTCACCCCTCTTGTAGCCGGTACATGTCCGACGCCATCCGCATTTGGGGTCCCGCTCGGGGGATGAACCTCGGGGTCCGGCGAATCCTCCGCTGTCATCCATTCAATCCAGGCGGTCTCGATCCCGTGCCCCCTCGTCCGGGCGCCATCGAGTCGGAGCAGGCGTGAACGATCCCAACGAAAGGCGGGTCTTCACCGCTATCGCCATCTGCCTGGCCCTCTCGCTGGTGTGGATGCAGTTCTTCGCTCCGAAGCCGGCACCGCCGCCGGAGCCGGGATCAGAGGTCGCCGCCGCCACGACGCCCGCGTCGACGGCCGTCGTCACCGCCCCCACCCCAGCCCCGATGACGGCGCCCGTGGTTCAAGAGCCGCCGTGCGTCGATCAGGACGTGGCGCTCGAATCTCCTCTCGCCAGCCTGGGCTCGTCGCCCTGCGGCGGCGGCCTGCAGCGGGTGGACATCACCGGCCGGCCCGCACCGCTCACGGTCACGCCCTGGTGGACCTGGATCATCGCCAAGGTCCAGGGGGACGCGCCGGGCGGCTGGACGCCCTACGTCGACCCGGTTGCGGTCGAGGCCTTGCTCGGCGCGAACGGGGCGCTCGGCTACGCCGGGGCCGGTGCCTGGTCCGGTCCGGTCGGCACCTGGGACGTCACCCACGTGGACGGCACCACCACCACGCGGCGCGCCGCGGCGAACGGCCTGGTGGTCACCCAGACCTTCCAGCGTACCGACCAGCCCGACGTCTTCGACGTCAAGATCCGCTGGGAAGCGAGCCAGCCGGTGGCGGGGCCCCTCTGGGTCGCGGTCGCCGACGAATTCGTCGCGCCGGTGGGCGCCTACGATTCCCGGCCCCATCCGGCCGCGGTGGTCGACGGAGACCTCTACCTCTTCCCCTACGAGACGGGATGCGGCAGCGGCACGGCGCAACCGGAGGGTCCGGTCAGCTGGTTCGGGGTCCAGGATCGGTACTTCCTGGCCGCGCTCGCCCCGCTGGATCCGACCTGGGGTTCGATCCGGGTCGAGACCCTGTCGGACGGTCGAACTGCGTCGTTCTTCGTCCACGAGGGCACGGTTTCCCCCGGGTCGCCCACGGAGATCACCTTCAAGATGTACGCGGGCGCGAAGGCGGCCGAGCGTCTGGAGACCCTGGGCTTCGACTTCTCGATGGCGGCCAGCCTCGGCTTCTTCGGCTTCTTCTCCCGGGTGCTCCTCTTCGTGTTGCACCTGTTTCACGCCGGCCTGGCCAACTGGGGGTTGGCCATCATCGCGCTCACCTTCACGGTGCGCCTGTTGATGTACCCCCTCGCGCGCAAGGGCTTCCAGAGCGCCAAGGGCATGCAGGCCATCCAGCCGAAGCTGAAGGCGCTGCAGGAGACCTACGCCGACGACCGCGAGGCGCAGACCCGCGAGACGATGAAGCTGTTCAAGGAGCACGGCGTCAACCCCATGGGTGGTTGCCTCCCGATCTTCATCCAGATTCCGGTTTTCTGGGCGTTGTACGCTGGCCTTCAGCACACCCCGGACCTCTACCACGCCGAGTTCTTGTACCTGCAGGACCTCTCGATGCCTGATCCCTTCGGCCTCCTGCCGACGTTGATGGCCATCGGCATGATCCTCCAGCAGCGCATGACCCCGATGACGGGGATGGACCCGGCACAAGCCCAGATGATGAAGCTGATGCCCTACGTGTTCGCCCTGTTCATGTTCGGCCTGCCTTCTGGACTTTCGTTGTACTACAGCGTCAACACCGGCCTTGCTATCCTGCAGCAATGGCACAATACGCGGTCTCTCGAAGCCACGAACACCGCGCCCGCATGAGGAGTCCGAATGTCTTCCGTCCCTGAAAACCACGTCATCGCCGAAGGTCGCAACCTACGCGCCGCGGTCGAAGATGCCGCCGCCCAGCTCGGCGTGCCCGCGGCGATGGTCGAGCACAAGCTCGACATGGCCCACTTTCGCACCGCGTCCGGCGGCGCTGCCGGCGTCGACACCGTCAAGATCTTCGCCTGGTCCAAGAACCCCGGCGACGTCGCGCCGCTGATGGCGGCCGAAACCTGGATGAAGGGCCTGCTCTCCGCGATGGGGCGCACGGGCAACGTGCGCGCCGACCTCCGCGGCGACGCGATCGTGGTCTACGTCGATGTCGGGGAAGAAGGCCGGCACCTCGTCGGCCGCCAGGGCACGACCCTGCGCGCGGTCCAACACCTCATGGAGCAGGCCATCGGCGCCCAGTTCCCCGGGAAGAGCTTCCGCATCGACGTTGCTCGCGGCGAAGACGACCGCGGCGGAGACCGCGACGATCGGGGTCCCCGCGACGACCGCGGCGGTGACGACCGCGGTCCCCGGGATGACCGTGGCCCTCGGGACGACCGTGGCCCTCGGGACGACCGTGGCGCGCGCGACGACCGTGGCCCGCGTCGGGATGACCGCGGCCCGCGCCGGGACGACCGTGGCCCGCCGCGTCGGGACGATCGGGGCCCCCGCCGGGATGACCGGGGTGGCGACCGGGGCGACCGTCCGCGTCGTGACGACGGCGACGTCGAAGGCCTCAAGCGCCTCGCGCGCAAGGTGGCCAGCATCGTGCTCGAGCGCGGGGAGCCGGAAGTGATCCGGCGCGAGCTGAACAGCTTCGACCGGCGTGTCGTGCACCTCGAGGTCCTCGAGATCCCGGGTGTCGCGTCGCGCTCCGTGGGCGAAGGCGCCGACCGCCGCATCGAGATCTACGTCTCGGCCGGTGGCGAGGACGCCCCTTCGGCCGAGTAGTGGCGGCGACGATCCCACCGGGAGACCCCATCGTCGCCTGCGCGACGGCCTGGGGTCCCGCGGCGATCGCCATCGTTCGTCTCTCCGGTGCGGGCCTGCCCGCGATTCTGGCGTCGGTCTGCGGGGCGACGCCCGCCCCCCGCCGGGCCTCCCTCCGTGTCTACCGTGACCACGACGGGGTGATCGACGAGGGGCTCGTGACGTGGTTCCCCGGGCCGGGGTCCTACACCGGCGAGGATCTCGCCGAGCTGTCGTGCCACGGCAACGCCCTCGTCGTGGAGCGTCTCCTCGCCGCCTGCTGCGCGGCCGGAGCGCGGATGGCGATGCCCGGCGAGTTCACCCGGCGGGCGTTCCTGCAGGGTCGCCTCGACCTGCCGCGGGCCGAGGCGGTGCTCCAGTTGCTCTCGGCGACGTCGGCGGCCGGGGTGCGGGTGGCCCGCGCCGGCCTGGACGGCGCGGTCTCGATGGAGGCTGCCAAGGTCCGGTTCGAGCTGGTCGACGTCGCCGCCGAGCTGGAGGCCATGCTCGACTACCCGGGTGAGGACCTGCTTTTTTCGGGTGACGAGCAGCTCGCGTTGCGCCTCGGAGAGGTGAGTCGGGGTGCCCGCGCCGCAGCGGCGAGCTTCAACGCGGGCCGGTTTGCGGTCGAGGGTGCGCGCGTCGCCTTGGTCGGCAAGGTGAACGCCGGGAAGTCGACGCTCTTCAACGCCCTGCTCGGGCGGGCCCGGGCCCTGGTTTCGGCCATGCCCGGTACCACGCGGGACGTGGTGGAGGCGTCGCTGCAGCTGCCGACGATGCGAGTGGTCCTGTTGGACACGGCGGGTTTGCGCGACACGACCGATTCCGTGGAGGCGGAGGGGGTCGCGTTGGGTCAGGACATGGCCGGGGAGGCCGACCTCCGGGTGCTGGTGGTTCCGGTGGACGAGGAAGTGGACCGCGCGGCCTGGAACATGTTGGTGGCGCCCCGTCTCCTGGTCCGCAGCTTCGCCGACCGCGGCGCGGTGCCCGATCTCGAGGGTTTGCCGGTGTGCGCGCTGACCGGAGACGGGATCGATCGGCTCAAGGAGGCGCTGCCCGCGGCCCTGCGCGCCGAGGCGCCCGGGGACGCGGCGCTGGTCCTCGCGAGCCAGCGGCAACGCGACGACTTCGTGGCGGTGGCGGCGGCGGTGGACCGCGCGGTGGCGGCGTTTCCGGCCGGGCCGGCGGTGGTGGTGGAAGAGCTCTACGTCGCGCTTCGGAGTCTCGATGCCTTGGTGGGACGCGATACGCGCGAGACGGTGCTCGATCGCTTGTTCGAACGCTTCTGCGTGGGCAAGTAGGGCGCACCCGGATTCGTATGCGCACGCTCTTCGTCATGGACCCCCTCCACCGGCTCAACCTCGCCGGGGACTCCACCTACATGCTCATGCGGGAGGCCACCGACCGCGGTTGGCCCACCTGGTGGTGCACCCCGGACGACCTCTACGCCCTCGGGCAGTCCGCGTACGCGCGCGCCCAGGCGGTGCGGACCTTCGCCGGGCCGGCTCGCTTCGAGACCGGCGACGCCACCGAGCTCCCGCTCGGGGCCTTCGACGCGGTGTGGATGCGAAAGGACCCGCCCTTCGACATGGCGTACATCTTCTCCACCTACCTGCTCGACATGGCGCCTCCCGCCACGCGGGTTTGGAACCGGCCGTCGTCCCTGCGCGCCCAGAACGAGAAGCTCTACGCCCTCTCGTTCCCGGGGCTCTGCCCGGAGACCCTCGTCACCCGCGACGCCCGGCAGATCCAGCGCTTCGCCGCCTCCCTCCCGGACCGCGTGGTGCTCAAGCCGTGGGACGGCAACGGCGGCCGTGGCGTGCTGGTGTCTCGCGCGGGAGACCCGAACCTCCCCGCGATGATCGAGCTCCTCACCGGCGACGGGCGCCACGCGATCATCGCCCAACGGTACCTCCCCGAGATCAAGCAGGGTGACAAGCGCATCCTCCTCGTGGACGGAGAGATCGCTGGCGCGATGCTCCGGGTCCCCGGAGACGCCGACCACCGGGGCAACCTCCACGTCGGTGCGTCCGCCGCCGCCGGGGTGCTCACCGACCGGGACCGCGAGATCTGCGCCCAGATCGGTCCGTCCCTTCGCGAGAACGGGCATCTATTTGTGGGGATCGACGTGATCGGCCCCCACTGCACCGAGATCAACGTCACCTCGCCGACCGGGATCCAGGAGATCAACCGGCTGGACGGGGTGCGGATCGAGGCCCAGGTGCTCGATGCGATGGAGCGTCGGCAGGGGCCATGATCTTCGCGGTCGCCTTCGCGTTCGCGGTCGACGTCGCGGCCGTTCTGCGCACCGACCCGGCCAAGGTCGCCGCGGCGCAGGCGGGCGTGGAGCTCTTGTACGCGCGGCGACTTCCCGAGGCCAAGCAGGCCTTCGACGCGCTGACGGTGCGCTACCCCACCAGCGGCATCGGTCCGCTCGGGCTCGCGATCCTGTACCAGGAGCGGATGTTCGAGAACGAGGACTTCCGGTTCGAGTCGTCCTACATCGCGGCCCGCGACGCCACCCGCGCCCAGGTCGCCCAGGGGCTCGGCTCCCCCGGAGACGAGGCCCTCGAGAACTTCGTGCTGGCCAGCATCCTCGGCATCGACGCCATCCACCTGCTCCGCCGACAGAGCTACGTCACCGCGCTGGCGCGGGCCTACGACGGGGTACGGGCGTTGGAGCGGTGCAAGGCGGCGGCGCCCGGGTTCATCGATCCGCTGCTCGGGGACGGCATGTTCCTCTACTGGCGCACGCTCGTCTCCGAAAAGTCGGCGCTCATCCCTGACTTCCCCGATCGCACCGCCGACGGCATCGCGCTGATGCGCGCGGCCGAGGACGGGGCGACCTTCCTCGGTCCGGGCGCGAGCCTCGCGCTCTCCTACGCCTTCATGAACGAGGGGCGGCCCGACCTCGCGCTCGCCCAGACCGACCGCATCGCGGCGCGCTACCCCGGCAACGTCCTCAACCAGCTCATGCGCTACGAGATCCTCCTCCACCTCCAGCGGTACGAAGAGGCGCTCGCGGTCGTCGAGCGGCTCGACGCCGTCGCCAATCCGCGGGTGTGGTTCCACCGGGGCGTGGCCCTGGGGCGCCTGAATCGGTGGAGCGCGGCGGCGACGGCGTACCGCGCCTGGTTGGCGGCGCCGCCCCCCGATGCCGAGCAGGTCGCCCAGGCCTGGTACCGGATCGGGGACGCCGAGCGTCGCGCGGGCCGTCTGGAGCCGGCGCGCACCGCCTTTCTCGAGGCCGCCCAACGCGGCCACAAACCGGCCCGTCAGGCCCTCACCCGAATGGACCCTCCATGATCTGGCTCCTCGCCTGCGCTGTGAATTCCGAAGCGCCGCCCCGTCCCGTGCTCGACGACTTCGGACCCATGCCCGCCTTCAGCATGACCGACCAGACCGGCACGGCGCGCACGCAGGCCGACCTGGCCGGCAAGGTGCTGCTGGTTGACTTCATCTTCACCAGTTGCCCGGACATCTGCCCCACGCTGACCGCGCGGATGGCCGAGGTCGGCAAGCGGTACGTCCGCGAGCCCGACCTGCACCTGGTGAGCTTCACGGTGGACCCGGTCACCGACACGCCCGCGGTGTTGGCGGCGTACGGCGAGCGCTTCAACGCCTACCCCACGCGGTGGAGCTTCTACACCGGCGAGCTGGAGGCGGTCCGCTCGGCGGTGGTGGGCGGATTCAAGCAGGTGATGGAGAAGTCGGGCGGTACGGACGACCCGGAGACCATCCTCCACGGGTCCCGCTTCATCGTGGTGGACCGGGTCGGGCGCATGCGCGCGTTCGTGAATCCGATGGAGCCGGGGATGAAGGAGCTGTACACGGCGGTGGATGCGGCGCTGGCGGAGAAGTAGGCCGGCTCAGGGCGGGCGTGCGAGGCTGCGGAACCGAATCCAGCGAGGGTCGTGGCGGCGGGCGCGGTCGAGTGGTCGGAAGCGGCGGTCGGAGACGGCAGCAACTACGGAATCTTCAGCTTCGTCCCGAGCTTCAGATCGATCTTGCCCTTGAGGAGCTTCTGGTTGGCGTCCCGGATCTTCTCCCACTGCTCGGCGTCGCCGTAGTACTGCTTGGCGATCTTGTAGAGGGTGTCGCCGCTTCCGACGACGTGGGTCCGCACGCTGGCCTCGTCGACATCGATGACGGGCGCGGCGACGACGGGTGCCGCGACGACCGGTGCGGGCGTGGTGGCGGCCAGCGGGGCCGCGGTGGGCACGACCGCGGTGGGGACGACCGGCGCTTCGACGACGGCCGGGGTCGTCGCCGCGACGGCCTCGGTGGCGGGGGTGACGATGGTGATGCCGGCCTCCGACGCGGAGAGAGATTCACCGGGGCCGGAGCCCGTCAGCAGCAGCACCAGGATGACCACCGAGCCGATGGCGCTCGCGGTGATCGCGGCGATCTTCCAGAGGCGCTCGCGCTCGTGCGCGTCGGCCGCTTCGCCCTCGAGCCGCACCGCCTCGGAGCGCAGATGCCGCGCCTCGTTCCGGAGGGCGCCGATCTCGTTCTTCTCGCGGGTGGCGTTCTTCGCCTTGGCGTCCTCGTCGCGGGCCTGGTCGGCGCGGAGGGCGCTCTCGAGGAACTCTCGGAACCCGGCCGGCGCGATCATCCCGGCGGCGACCGCGGCGTCGAGCTTGCCGAGGGCCTCGGCGGGCCGCCCCTGAGCGGCGCTCACCTTGGCGGTGAGCATGAGGGCGTCCGCATCATCGGGGTCGAGGCACAGCAACATCTGCAGCCGCTGGTGTGCCTGCCCGAGGTGCCCGTCGCGCGCGAGGCGGAGCGCTTCGTTGTAGAGCGAGCACGGTACGTCGATGCCGGCCGTCCGAAGGGTCTGCGCGATGAAGCTCGTCGCGTCATCGGGGGCGTGGCCCTTCGGGTGGAGCCGCAGCGGCTCGTCGAATTCGACCATGGGGGTGACGAGGACAGCAGTAGAAGAGGTCATGGGCGGATTTCTTGAAGAACCCAAGCGTATCATGTCTTGACGAAGCAACACTATAGGTGGGCCGCTTTGCAGGGAACTTCCCGCCGTGGGCTCGCGCCGCGGCCTCGCGCCGCGACCCCCGCCACCGCGGGGGTGGTCCGTTCGTGTTAGCCGCCGGCCACATGGCCGATCCCATCGTCACTCCTGAAGGTTGGCTCGCGCGCGGGGACGCGTTCGTCGCTGGCGAGGGTACGCAGCTGGCCGTCTTCGGCGGAATCCCCGGCGAGCGCGCACGGGTGCGCATCCTCGGCGGGACCCCCCGCCAGGAGTTCGCCAAGTGGGTTCAGGCGTCCGGGAAGGCGCACCCCAACCGGGTGAAGCCGCCCTGTGATCGCTACGTGCCCTGCGGCCGCTGTTCGATCATGCACCTCAACTGGGCCGGCCAGGACCAGATGCGCCAGGAGCTCATCGCCGAGGCGCTCCGGTATGCGGGTCTGGTCGCGACGGTGCGGCCGGTGGTTCGCGGCGCCGAGGTGGAGGTCCAGTACACGATGGACCTCGCCACCGGTCGCTCGGACCAGGGGCGGATCCGGGTCGGTGTGCGCGGCGCCGACGGTCGTGACGTGCTCGCGATCCCGGACTGCCCCGTGGTCACCCCGGCGATCCGCAACGTCATGGGCGCGGCCG
>JAYVAS010000420.1:0-6073 GCA_043750895.1 Pseudomonadota bacterium | reverse complement strand
GCGACAATCCCCCCTACGACGCCTCCGAATCATCCGTCGCGCTGGCACAGTCCCGGTCCGACGCATCCCGGCCGCCGACCCCGTCGTTGTCGATGGAGTCGTTACACTGGTAGTCCGAGTCGTAGCCGACCTCGCCCGTCGCGGTGACCGGGGTGGGGCAGTCCGGGTCCTCGGTGTCGAACCAGCCGTCGCCGTCGTTGTCGAGCCCGTCGTTGCAGTCGGTGGCGGGGTCGGTCTCGTCGGTGTCCGACGGGCTGTCACACCCGTAGTCGCCGGCGTCGGTGAGGCCGTCGCCGTCGTCGTCGAGCCCGTTGTTGCAGGGGTCGGTGCCGTAGCCGTCGTCCTCGAGCTGGTCGGCAGCGTCGACGCAGGCGGGGTCCTCGGTGTCGATCCAGCCGTCCCCGTCGTTGTCCAGGCCGTCGGCGCAGAACGGGGTGTGCGTCTCGTCGGTGTCCAACGCGCTCGCGCAGCCCGGATCGTCCACGTCGGACCACCCGTCGCTGTCGTTGTCGACGCCGTCGTTACACAAGAAGGCCGCGTCCTCGCCCGTCTCGCCGCCCGCCCACCCGCAGTCGGGGTCGGCGTCGTCGGTCCAGCCGTCGGCGTCGTTGTCGGTCCCGTCGGCGCAGTCGGGCCCGGCGTCGTCGAGGGCCGACTCCACGTTGTCCAGCGCGCTCACGCAGTCGGGGTCCTCGGCGTCCACGAGCCCGTCGCCGTCGCCGTCGGCGCCGTCGTTACACTCGGCCACGTCGTTGCCGGCCTCGGCCGTCCCCGCGACACAGTCCGGATCGTCCCCGTCGTACCAACCATCGGCGTCGTCGTCGATCCCGTCGTCGCAGGAGGCGACCGGGTCGTTCTCGGCCGAGTCCTCCGGCGAGGTGCAGCCGAGGTCGTCGGCGTCGACAAACCCGTCCCCGTCGTCGTCGTCGCCGTTGTTGCACGCGGTGCGGCCGAAGCCGCTGGCGTCGCAGTCGGGGTCCAGGCCGTCGGTCCAGCCGTCGCCGTCGTCGTCCACGCCGTCGAAGCAGTCGGCGGTGTACGCGCTCTCGGTGTTGGTGTACCCGTCCACGCAATCGGCGTCGTCGCCGTCCACGTCGCCGTCGCCGTCGTCGTCGGTGCCGTTGGTGCAGGCCGAGGCGGTGTACCAGCCGGACTCCCCGACGCGCGAGAGGCAGTCGGGGTCCTCCTCGTCGGTGTAGCCGTCGCGGTCGTCGTCGAGGCCGTTCTCGCAGTTGGGGGCGAGGCGCTCCTCGGAGGCGTCGGAGGCGTCGGCGCAGTAGCCGTCGTCGGCGTCGGCGACGGCGTCGCGGTTGTCGTCCTCGCCGTTGTTGCAGTCGCCGTAGCCGTACCCGATCTCGTCGCCCCACAAGGCGCAGTCGGGGTCGGCGTCGTCCAGCCAACCGTCCCCGTCGTCGTCCGAGCCGTTGGTGCAGTCGTCGGGCGAGCTCGCCTCGTCGTCGTCCCACCCGACGGTGCACCCGTCGTCGTCGGCGTCGACCAGGCCGTCTCCGTCGTTGTCGGAGCCGTCGTCGCAGGCGCGGAAGCCATACCCGAGCTCGTCGCCGCCGCTGCCGCAGTCGGTGTCCTCAGCGTCCGTCCAGCCGTCTCCGTCGTCGTCTTCGCCGTCCTCGCAGGAGAGGGCGTCGTCGGCCTCGTTGCTGTCGGCGGCGCTGGCGCAGCCGGGATCGGCGGCGTCGATGCGGAAGTCGGTGTCGTCGTCGCTGCCGTCGTTACACGCGAAACCCCCGAAGCCCAGCTCGTTGGTGCCGGTGGTGCAGTCCGGATCGGCGCTGTCGGCCCAGCCGTCGGCGTCGCTGTCCACGCCGTCGTAGCAGTCGCCGGTGGGGTCGGCTTCGTTGGCGTCGGTGGCCGAGGCGCAGCCCAGGTCGTCGGCGTCGGTGTAGCCGTCGGCATCGTTGTCCGCGCCGTCGTTGCACCCGTCCACGCCGCTGCCCAGCTCGTCGCTGCCGTCGTCGCAGTCGGGGTCGGCGCCATCGGCCCAGCCGTCCCCGTCGTCGTCGGCGCCGTCGGTGCAGCTCGACGCCGCGCTGTCTTCGACGGTGTCGTGGCCGTCCTGACAGTCGGGATCGAGGCCGTCGACGAGGCCGTCGCTGTCGTTGTCGCCGCGGTCGTTGCAGGCGGTGCCGCTGAACCCGAGCTCGGTGGTTCCGGCGCCGTCGCAGTCGGGGTCCTCGTCGTCGGTCCAGCCGTCGCTGTCGCCGTCGACGTAGTCGTTGCAGCCCGTCACCGGGTCGGTCTCGGTGTTGTCGGTGCCCGCCGAGCAGCCGGGGTCGTCGGCGTCGGTCAGTCCGTCGCTGTCGTCGTCGCTGCCGTTGTTGCAGGCGTAGGCGGAGAGGGTGGGCAGCTCCGAGGTGTCGGCCGAGCTGGAGCAGCCCGGGTCGTCGATGTCGGACCAGCCGTCGCCGTCGTTGTCGGTGCTGTCGGCGCAGTCGTAATAGGCCTCGTAGGCGTCGCCGGCGCTTAGACAGTCGGGGTCGTCGGCGTCGGCGAGGCCGTCGGCGTCGTCGTCCGACCCGTTGTTGCACTCGTTCGCGCCCAGGCCGGTCTCGGTGGAGCCGGTCTGGCAGTCGGGATCGGCGTCGTCGGTCCAGCCGTCGCTGTCGTCGTCGGTCCCGTTGGTGCAGCCCGAGGTCTCGGCGGTGCCGGTGGCGCTGGCGCACTCGGGATCGGCCGCGTCGATGGTGAGGTCCCCGTCGTTGTCGGCGCCGTCATTGCAGTCGGTGCCGCCGAAGCCGAGCTCCTCCGAGCCGGAGGCGCAGTCGGGGTCGGTGGCGTCGGCCCAGCCGTCGGCGTCGTTGTCCACGCCGTCGTCGCAGGCGTTGAACTCGTCTTCCAGGGCCGTGCCGCAGTCGGCGTCGAACCCGTCGGGATCGCCGTCAGCGTCGTTGTCCTCTCCGTCGTTGCAGGTGGTGGTGCCGTACCCCACCTCCGTCCCGCCGGTCAGGCAGTCGGGGTCGTCGGCGTCTTCCCACCCGTCGCCGTCGTTGTCGGCGCCGTCGTAGCAGTTGGTGTACTCGGAGTCGTCTTCGGCGTCGGCACACTCGGGGTCGGTGCCGTCGACGCGCCCGTCGCTGTCGTTGTCCACGCCGTCCGAACAGGCCGAGTCGGCCGCGAAGCCACCCTCGTCGTCATCGACGGCGCTCGCGCAGTCCGGGTCCTCGGTGTCGGTCCAGGTGTCGCCGTCGTTGTCGGCGCCGTCCTCGCAGAGGTTCAGCTCGGAGTCGTCGTAGGCGGAGGCACAGCTCGCGTCGTCGTCGTCCACGTCGCCGTCGAGATCGTCGTCCACGCCGTTGTTGCAGAGGCTGTCGCCGTAGCCCAGCTCTTCGTCGCCGCCGTCACAGTCGGGGTCTTCGTCGTCGACGTAGCCGTCCCCGTCGGTGTCGTAGCCGTCCTCGCAGCCGAGGGCCGATTCCCGGTCGTCCAGCGCGTCGTCGCATTGGACGTCCTCGGCGTCGATGTCCCCGTCGCCGTCGTCGTCCACGCCGTCGTTGCACTCGGTGTCGCCCAGCCCCGCCCCGTCCTCGGGGCGCTCGCTGCCCAGCGTGGCGCAGTCGGGATCGGCCGCGTCGCGCCACCCATCCCCGTCGTTGTCGAGATCGTCCTCGCAGGGGAGCACCTCGAACAGCCCGTTGGCCGACGCACACTCGCTGTCCTCGCCGTCGACCGCGCCGTCGCCGTCGTTGTCCACGCCGTCGTTGCAGGGGCCGGTGCCGAAGCCCGTCTCCTCGGCGCCGCTGGCGCAGTCGGGATCGGCGTCGTCGGTCCAGCCGTCGGCGTCGTTGTCGAGCAGGTCGTTGCAGCCGCCCACCGGGTCGGGCATGACCCGCGCCGTGAGGGTGATCTCCTGGAACGCGTTGGCGACGAAATTCAGCGGCCCCACCGCGTCGGAGTCCACGGTGAGGACCGCGCCCTCCCAGCCCCAGACGCGCAGCGCGAAGTCCTGGTCGTTCGGTCCGGGCTGCAGCTCGACGGTGGACAGGCCATCGGCCGTCTCGGTGACGTCGATGGCGAGCTCGAGATCGGCGTCGTCCAGCACCCAGTCCTCGAGGCCGTCGCCCGTCGGGTAGGCGACGCCGTCGCTGTCCACGTAGGGGGAGACCGGGTCGACGAGGAGCTTCCAGGTGGAGGCCGAGCCGAGGGCGTCGGCGGCGTCGAACTGGACGAGGAGGGCGGTCTTGACCTCACCGGAGGTGCACGCCAAGAGGGTGAGGAGGGTGATCATGGCAGCACCACCACGATGTCGCCGGAAGGAAGTGGCTCAGGGGTCGCGGCGACGGCGGCAACCACCCCGGCGGTCGCGCCAGCGGCGACGCCTCCGCCCACCGCGGCCCAGAAGGCCCACTGCTCGGTCAGTGGCTTTTTCGCGACGATGTCGCGACCGCGGGTGACGAGGACGAGCCGACCGCTGCTCGGGACGGTCACTTCGCCCTCGAACACCGTCTCTCCCTCGACGATGCGGAAGTCGGTGCGGCCCTTGGCGAGGAGGTCCAGACCGTGGTCGGGGCCGGTGCCGACGAGGACCCCGTTCACGTAGAGGTCGCTCCCCGAGCCGAGAGGGGGGAAGCGCACCGACGCGCCCGAGGCGGGGAGGCTGGCGGTGACCTCGCCGCGCGCGCCGTCGGTGGTGTCGATGGTTCGGAACACCGATGCCCGGTCGTCCGCCGAGAGCCGCACGCCGTGGGCTCCCGGGGCCACGCCGGTCAGGCGCAGCGGGGTCTGCCCCACCGGCTTGCCGTCGAGCCAGACGTCGGCGCCTTCCGGGGTGCTGGTGACGACCACCACCCCCGCCGACGACCCCATCGCGACGTTCACCAGCAGGTTCTTGCCGCTGGCGAAGTCCACCGTGCCTTCGGCCGGCTCGAACCGGGGCGCCTCGACGGTCCAGGTGTGGGTGCCGGGCTTGAGGTCGGAGAGCCGGATCGGGAGCATGCCGCGGTCCGCGCCGTCCACCTTCAGACGCGCGCCCGCCGGCCCGATCCACTCCACCGTGCCCGAACCCGGGGTGAGGTTCGCCTGGGCGTCCGTCACCTTGCCGGACTCGATCTTCACCCGGCGGACCCAGGGATCGTAGCGGTCGGCCACCACCCGGATCGCGTGTTCGCCCACCGCCAGGTACGTCGTGACCGGCACGACGCCCACCGACACGTTGTCGACGAAGACCTCGGCCGTCGCGACGTTGGAGCGAACTTTGAGGACGCCCTCCTCCGCGCGCGCGGGGGAGCAGAGGAGCGCCATCAGGTGGAGGACCAGGACCAGGAGCGGCATTCCGAGGAGGGTAGCACGACCCCAGGATCCGAACCCGCGCTTCGGTCTGGTACCCTACGCGCGACTCCTGGGAATGCCGATGCGTACGACCCTGCTCCTGTCCCTCTCCTTCGCCCTCGTCGCCTGCCGCCAGGACCCCCCCAAGGGGCTGGACACCGGGAAGGTGACCGTCGTCGACGACGGTGACGCCGACCAGGACGGGTGGGGCATCGACGAGGGCGATTGCAACGACAACGACGCCCAGGTGCACCCCGAGGCGGACGAGACCGCCTACAACGGGATCGACGACGACTGCGACCCCGGGACGCCGGACGACGATCTCGACGGGGACGGCTACCTCGCCGCGGTGGACTGCGACGACGGGGACTTCACGGTGCACCCCGGGGCGATCGACGACTGTGACGGGGTGGACGACGACTGCGACGGCGTCGTGGACAACGGGGACAACCCGACCTGGTACGCCGACGCCGATGGCGACGGCTACGGCGACGACGCCACCGGGGTCGAGAGCTGCGAGGCCCCGGCCGATTACGTCGACGTGGGCGGTGACTGCGACGACACCGACGCCGCCTACAACCCGGGCGCGGTCGAGGACGACTGCTCCGACCCCAACGACTACAACTGCGACGGGTCCACCGGCTACGCCGACGCCGACGGCGACGGCTTCCCCGCCTGCGAGGACTGTGACGACGCCCAGGACGACACCTTCCCGGGGGCCACCGAGGTCTGCAACGGGCTCGACGACGACTGTGACGGCGCGGTGGACGACGACGCGGCGGGGGCCGCC
>JAYVAS010000419.1:0-11655 GCA_043750895.1 Pseudomonadota bacterium | reverse complement strand
GAGCGTCCCGGCGAGGTCCTCGCCCTCGACATGGTCCTCCGGCTCCGTGCCCTCGCCCGAGTTGTTCCAGTCCCACTCGGACGGGTCGGTATGGAGGTTCATGCCGTCGGTGCCGATGACGTAGCCGTCCCCGAACTGCAACGACCGGAGGTAGCCACCGCCGGACAGGTTCCACCACACCGTCTCCGTGGCGGAGTGGCCGGCGCCGGAGCTCTCGTCCTGCCGGTTGACCGCCTGCCAGCCGTCGGTGGCGACGCTCTGGTCGATGAGGTTGGCCATCGCCAGGGAGTGATGGAACTCGGAGTAGGCGGGAAGGCCGATCGGGTCCCAGTCGGCGAGGAGCGCGCGGCTTCCTTCGCTGGTCGTCCGAAGCCAGACGCAGCCGCTGGTGCCGAAGTCCCAGTTCTGGATGAAGTTGTGCCGCCCGTTGTGGGCGACGGAGTCGACGGTCAGGACCTCGTTGCTGCGCGAGACCTGGAACAGGTAGCCGTTGCCGCCGTCCCCGCGGTTCTGGGCGTTCTCGAGGACGGTGTCGGTGATCGTGACGCGCCGGCTGTCCAGCACCTCGATTCCGCCCGACATGAGGTGCATGCCCTTGCCGTCGGTGGACAGGGGCGACTCCCAGCTCACCACGTCGCTGACCCAGCAGTCCCGGACGCCGGAGAACAGCACCGCCTGCGTCTGCCACTCGGCCCAGGCGTTGTCCCAGGTGTTCACGTTGGAGATGGCGAGGTTCTGGAGCCCGCACTCTGACAGGTACCCGGTCTGCACCCGGAGGCTGGCGCCGTCGCGGACGAGCGCGTCGTAGCGGAGCGGCACATCGAGGGTGACCTGGCCGGTGGTGGGGTCGATCGCGGTGATGGTCCGACGGAAGAAGCCCCGCCACTGGCCGTTGAACTCGACCCAGGTGTCGGTCATCGCGTGCGCTTCGACGAACGCGTCGGAGATCGTCCATCCGACCGCGACGTGGTCGCCCACGGCGAGGCCGGAGACGTCGGGCAGGGTGACGACGTTGCTGCGAGACGCGCCGTCCGCCGTGAGGAAGTGGTCCGCTCCGTCCGCCACCGCCCCGGCGAAGGTGAGGTGCGCCGAGTAGGCGACGCCGGTGCCGAGCGTGAAGTAGACGAAGGTGGAGCCGGAGCCCTGGCCGCGGAGGACCACGCCCGATGTTCGGACCGAGAGCGTGCCGTCCACACGGAAAGTCCCCGCCGGGAAGTCGACGACGGCCGGGGCGGCGGCGGAGGCGGCGTCGATCGCCGCCTGGATGGCCGCGGTGGCATCGGATCCGCCGGTGGCGTCGGCACCGTAGGTCGTGACGTCGAAGGCCGGGCCGGGCGGGGTGGGGATCGGGCCCTCGCCGGCGTGGTAGCCGGCGTAGCTGAAGTCGTGGAGGAAGCGGCCGTCCCCGGCGGTGTAGGCGGGGGTCCAATCGTTCGGGTAGAGCGTGCTGCGCCACGTGGGCGGCCCGGTGTCCGCCGCGGTGTCGCCTCCGGTCTCGGTGGCGACGCTGTCGACCGGCGAGGTGTCCGTCGGGGTGGTGCTGACGCTGTCATCCCCCGTGGTCGGCGTGCCCGAGTCGGTGACGACGACGGATTTCCCGCTGTCCGCGGTGGGGCTGGACGGCGCGCAGGCGGCGAGAAGGAGCGCGAGGACCATCAACACCGCGCTATCAGCGCGCGCGCGTGCCGTCGCCGCAGAGAACGCGCACGTGCAGGTGGTCGACGTGATTGACCGCGTGCCGGATGATCCCGGTGTACTCCCACTGCCGGGCGGAGGGGAACACCTGCTCGACTTCGTCCTGGGTCATGAGGCCGCGGCTCAGCACGTACTTCTTGAGCCGGGCGATGTGCGACTGGTCGAGGAGGATGAAGTCGACGTGGCCGGTGGCGAGCATCGTGGAGATCAACGCCCAGTTGGCCTCGACATCGAAGTTGTCCCCGAGGCGATCGAAGCCACGCGGGTTCTGGTACCCGCCCGTGCTGTAGATGCCGACGTCAGCGTCGAGGCCGCCTCGGTGCGAGATGTGCCCGGTCAGGAAGCCGCCACGGCGGGCCGAGATGTCCCCGATGTTCATCGGCGAGGCGGCCGGGAGCAGCCAGCGCATGTGCCGGCCCGTCTCCACCAGCAGCGAGACCATCTCCGGAGAGCCCCAGGACGCGTCAGGCTGATGCCGGGTGTAGAACAGCGGCAGCTCGGGGAGGAGCTCCCCGCCCGACAGGAACTCGTCCGAACACCCGACCGTGCCCGTGTCCTCCACCGAGGGGGCGCCGGAGGGGATCACCTCGCCCTCCAACGCCGGCCCATATTCGGCCGCGAATGCGAAGAAGGTGGAGACGATCAGCATGAACAAAGGGGCACCGCTCGAATTGGAGGCAGACCTTACCAATCCCAGTCCGGGATGGGAAGCACGGGTGTGAAAAGAATTTCGCACCCCGCGACGCCCGCATGGCGGAATTTTGGCGAGTTACATGGTTTGAGGCCGATAGTTCACGAATGTGCCTCGGGTCAAGAAATGTCGTGCGACCGGACACGGGGGGCATATCGCGGCTGTGGGCCCTCCTCGGGGGCCTCTTCGGGCCCGACCGGGGCGCGCCAGGCCGCGAAATACCGGCGGATCATGCCCCCGAACGCGACGGCCACCGGACGCGCGCGCACCGATTCGCGGTCGCGAGGCGCGCCAACGCCTCCGCCAGCTCGGCTTCGTCGGGGTCGTCCCACACCCCGGTGACGACGAGGTCCTCGCCGGATCGGACGACCTCCACCCGGCCCGCGAAGCCATCGCCGGACACCATCGGGCACACGTAGTAGCCCCACCGGCGCTGCGCCGCGGGCTTGTAGACCTCCCAGAGGTACGTGAAGTCGAACACCGCGCGGACCAGCTCTCGATCCCACACCAACGGGTCGAGGGGGCCGAGGATCCGCGGGGCGAGCGGGCCGGCCGGGGGCGTGTCGCCGGGAAGGGCGAGGTACCGCCGCGACGTGCCCTCGACCCCCACGTCGATGAGCCTCCCCTCCGCGATGAGCCGGTCGAGGGTGCCGTCGGTGCGTGCGGCGGCGAGGACCGACCACCACGGCCCCGCCGCCCGCGAGAGCAAGCCGGCCACGGTGACGCGCGCCACCACCAGGTCGCCGACGAGGTCGGCCCCGGCGGGCGCGGTGGCCCACGCGCCGAGCGCGCGCTCGGGGAGGTCGTACACCCGTCGCCCCCGCGCGTCGCGCGCCGACACCACCACCCGACACTGACCCCACAACACCTCCAGCGCCATCGCGGTCCGGGACGCCGTGCCCTTCCAGCCCGACCAGTCGAGGGGCTCGACGCGCCCGCGATCGGACAGGGCCTGCGGGATCGACGGGCCCCCCTCCCGCAGCTCGGCGAGGACCTCTTCGAGGTCCGCCGCCGACACCCGGTTGGCTCGCTCTCCGCCGCGCCACCAGTGGGTCTCCCGGACCTGCTCCCGATAGGCCGGGAAGAAGCGCGGGTGCAGCAAGCACCGCTCCTTTGCGAAGTGCTCGAAGGTGTGCCCGGCGAGCGCACGGTGCAGGTCTCCGCGGGCCAGTCCGTCCACGCGCGCCCAGGCGACGAGCTCGGCGTTGGTGCCACATCGGTCGATGGGATCGAGCTGGATGCAGCCCAGCGCGTCCAGCACGGCGCGCGCACCGTCCGTGCCGTCGGGAAAACGCGCCCCGAGCCGCGACGCACCGATCAGCCGGGCGCGCGCTTCCGCGCGCCCGAGCACCCGCCTCACCGCCCCCTCTCACCCCGTGCACGGGGTGAGGGATGCCGGTTCACGCTTCTTCGCCCGCGGCGTCCTCGTCGGCCGCCACGCCCTCGGTGAGGGGGTCTCCGGCATCGCTGACCACGACGTCGCCGGACTCGCCGCCCGCGTCCGCGCCCGGCGCGTCGTCGGGCTCGGTGACGTCGCTGGGCTCGCCGGGGGTCTCGTCGCCCGCGTGCGCGTCCACTTCGTCCGGGTTGCGGCCGTGCAACGCATCCTTCGCCCGTTCGCGGACGCCGTCGACGTCCGACGCCGTCGCGCCCGCTTCCACGAGGGTGTCTTCGCCGGGGGCGTGCGCCACCGCCTTGGCCGGCCGCTCGTCGCCCTCGCCCTTGCCGCGGCGACGACGGGTGGTCTTCCCGGGCTCGCGACGGGCGGCGTCCGTACGGGGCTCCACCACGGGAATCCCGGCGGCCTCCGCGAGCTTGAGCATCTCGCCCGCGGCTCCGGACTCGATCAGCGCCTTGCACTTGGCAATGGCGTCGTCGGCCCGATTCCGGCCCTTGGTCCCGGGCGTGGAGCGCTCGAGCGCCCGCTGGAACTCGGAGAGCGCGACGAAGATGTTCCCCTGGGCCGCGCACATCTCGCCGCGGACAAGAAAGCCCTCGGCGGAGCCCGGCTCCATTCGGATCGCCTTCTCGCTGAGCTGGTCGGCGTCGGCCCAGGCCTGCCGCTTCACCGCGATCCGGGCGCGCTCCACCAGCGGGGCGCTCGCCCGCTCGTCGAGCTTCATGGCCTTCTTGAGCAGCCAGTCGGCCCGCTCGAGGTCGCCGTCCACCGCGAGGAGGACCCGAGCCAGGTACAGGTGGGCCAGGTAGTTCTTCTGGTCCGCCTGGACCGCGAGGTCCAGCAGCTCCTGAGCCTGGGCGAGCCGGGCCGCGTCGTCGAGGCCGCGCTCGAACACGAGCGCGCCCAACCGGGCCATGTGCAGCCCGTTCTCGGGATCGAGCCGGCGGGCCTCGCCGAGCGCCGCCTCGGCCTGGTCGTAGTAGTCCGGGCCGCGGAGCAGGTTGATTTCACCGAGGAGGCCGTAGGTGTCCGGCATCATGGGCTCGAGGTGCATCGCCTCGTCCAGCACCCGGACCGCGTCCGCGAGCTTGTTCTGATCGACGTAGATCCCGGCCAGACGCCGACGGAGCCGCGCGTTGTCGGGGAACACCGCCGCGCCCTTCTCCAACGCCGCGGCCGCCTTGCCCCGACCCGAAGACTTGAGCTGGTAGAAGCTCGCCTCCTGGTGGAACACCTCGGGGGTGGGCGCCAGCTCGGCGATTCGGGTGTAGACCGGGCCCGCGTCCTGCTTGGTGGCCACCGCAAGCTCGGCCTGCATGAGCGCGACCTCGGTGTTGGCCGGGTCGAGGTTGAGGGTCTCGATGATGCGCTGCTCGGCGAGGTCGAAGCGGGGCTTCTTGGAGCGGACCATGCCCCGGATGGACTCCAGGGACGGGTCGTGGTCCGGGTACGGCATGCGGTACCGATTCCGGATGCGGTGGGCCTCGAAGTAGAGGCGGTTGGCCTCGTGGGCGTGGGCGAGCCGCACGTGGGACTCCGACTTCTCCGCCTTCTGGGCGTAGTGATCGGCCAACAGCTCGAGGAGGGCGTAGTCGCTGGTCTCGCGGTGACCGAGCGCGCCGGCCACCAGCGGGTGGACGTGGAACGTCTTCTCGCTGTTGTTGTCCTCCGGGCGCGGGTCCAGCAGGCCCTTGGCGAGCAGCGCGAGCCGGGTCTTGCGGTCGACGCCGACGTGGTCACAGTCGGCCACGGTGAGCGGGAGACGGAAGTGCGCGAGCGCGCTGAGGGCGCGGCGCTCCTCCTCGGGGAGCTTGTCCACCGCCTTCTGGATCCGGCGGCGGATGACCTCGAGGTCCCCCGGGCCGGACATCGTCATGAACTTCTTGCTCTCCAACAACTCGTCGCGGTCCTCGACCTCCCGGACGGCCACGGCGAAGAGCCGGGCGGCGAGGGGGTGGCCGTGGATGCGGTTGTGGATCTCGCCGAAGTGCTCGCGCGGGAAGTCCTCGACCCGGAAGGCATCGAAGATCTCGTGCAGCTCGCGGCCCTTGAGGCCGGCCAGCTCGATGAGCTTGAGCCCGGCCCCCTCGGTCTCGCGGTAGAACCGCGGCCGGATGGTGGAGAGGAAGACCAACCGCGTGGCGTACCCGCCCAGCAGCAGGGCCCGGAGCAGCATCTCGAACCGGGACTCCCGGTGGAAGGTGCCGTCCCGGCGGAGCACGTGCTCGAAGCGGTCGATCACCAGCGTGGTCTCGGGCGCGGCGGCGAGGGAGGCGACGGCGAGGGCGGCGAGCTCGGCGGGAACGGGGCGCGTGGCGGGAGAACGGAGGGCCTCGGCGAGGCGGTTGTCCCCCGCTTCGCTCGCGATCATCGCGATGCGCGCGTAGAGGCTGTCGGCTTCGGATCCCCACCCCACGTAGAAGTCGGGTACGCGCTTCTGGGGCCGACCCTGGAGGGCCTTCTCGACCAGCCAGCGCTTGCCGATTCCGGCCGGGCCCTGGACGACGATCGGACCGCCGGCGTCGAGCATCCCGGTCAGGGTGGCGAGCTCGTCCTCGCGGCCCGAGAAGCTGGCGCGCGGGGCGCCTCCCGCCTTTTTCTTCGGTTCCTCGACCACGACGGCCACCGGCGCCGGCGCGACCGGGATCGGGAGGGTCTGGAGGAACTCGCGGGCGCGCTTCTTCTCGTGCTCGAACTTCAAGAGCCGGAGCGGCGCGGGGAGCAGGAAGGGGTTGAACGCCCGCCCGACCACCACCAGGCGGGGCTTCGAGGGCGCCGCCTGGACCAGGGTGGCCAGCGTCTGGATGCCCTGGGCGTCGATCGAATCCGCCTCGACGAGGCAGATCACGCCGCCTTCCTTGGCGAGGGCATGGGCCATGGTATCGGCGTTCAACGCCACGCAAGGGCTGGGGAGATCCCCGCCGAGGGTGGTGGCCGGGATCCCGGGGCGCCGACGAAGCTCCCCGAGCACGTCGGCCTCGGCGAGGACCTTCGAACCGAAGACGAGGACACAACGACTATCTTGGATGGCAACTTCGACGCGGTTCATTGACCTGACCTCAGGGCCCCGGCCCGGGGGCCGAACGCGGGGCCCCGGGCCCTAACGCAAGAGCCCCCGGTTTGTCATGGAGAAGGGGGCAAACGAGGCGCCGCGAGCCGGGCGTCGGGCGGCCCCTCACCCGGCCCTGCAAGCCACCCTCTCCCGGGGGGAGCGGGGAAAGCTCAGCCCGAGGCCTGCCTGAGCAGCCGATCCACTTCGAGGACCGCGTCGGTCTCGGCCTGGGCCTCCATGCCAGCCTTCTCGAGGCCGCTGATCTCCTCGTCCAGGTTCGCGAGCGCGGTGGCGGCGAGGGTCGGGTCCACCGAGCGGGAGAGCTGGGAGACCGCCACCAGCGCGGCTTCGACCTCCTCCAGCAGGCGCGCGGCGCCGCCCATCTGGTCCATGGGCTCGGGAGCGGTGTCGGCGATGGCGCGCGCGGCGCAGTGATCACCGAGCCAGGTGAGGTTGTCGGCGAGGCGATCGATGTCCTCCCGCAGCTCGGCGTAGGCGCGCCGGGTCGAGGCCTGCTCCGCCTCGACAGCGGCCACGATGGCGGCGTCCACGTCCGCCACTTCGGGACGGGGCGGGGCCGCCTGGGCGAGGCCGTGACTGTCGGTGTCCACCTGGTCGAGGTAGCGCCGTACCTGCTCGGCCGCTTCGAGGAAGCGCACCGAGGCCGCCTTGAGATGCACACCGGCCGCGGCCGGATCGGGGAGGCGACCGAGGTCGGGGCGACGGCGGGCGGTGGCCGCGAGCTGGGCCCGCAGCACGAGGATGGTCCGGGTCTTCCACACCTGGGCCAGCACCCGTCGCATCGACGCGCTGCGTCGGGTCAGGAGGTTGACGTCCTGGTCGTAGTTCCGGGTCAGGTCGTCCCGCGCCGCCTTGCCGGCCAAGGACGCCCGGCGCGCGGCGAGGACCTCCGCCTGGGCCTGCACGGCGGCATGCCGCTCGGCCAGCCGGGCCTCCAACTCCCCGAGGCGACGCGGGCAGGAGAAGAGATCGTCGTCGGTCAGGGCGCGCGTCTCCGCCTCGGGTCGCACCCCAACGCGCGGAAGCCTCCGCACCCCGGGCAAACGCCGGGCGGCGCCGACCATGGCGTAGGCGAAGTAGCCGACCGCCCCGAGGGCGGCGGCGCCGAGAATCAGGATCACCCAGAAGGCGCCCTCCAGGAACCACATCCCACAGTCTTACGCGCGCTCTCCGCTACGGCACGGGGTCCGCCGTACAGCGAAGGCCGATGGTGCCCGCGAAATCGTAGAAGTGGGCGTAGCTCGCGTCGTGCAGGGTCACCCCCGAACCCGAATAATAGGCGCCTCCGCGTTTGTCGGGGAACGGGATGCCGTCCGCTTCGGTCGCCACGCGGACGGACAGCCGCGTGGTCGCGTCGTCCTCGGCCACCCGATGGAGGGCGATCGGGAGCTGACTCTGGGCCGGTGGGCCGTCCGGATTGGTGACCAGGTAGCCCCGGTAGTCGTTTTCGCCGTACACCCAGGTGTCGGTGTCGGCGTAGAACTCCACCACGTTGCCCTTCGCGAGGCGAAGCTCTCCCACCACGTTGGGGATGCTCACGGTCAGCGTGTTCATCGCGCCGGTGTCGTCCACCACCACGGCCTCGCCTTCGAGGTGGATGCCGACGGCCGACGCGACCCAGAGGTCGATGGACATCGGGATCTGGGAGTCGGTCCACTCCCAGGCATTGCCGATGAGGTCGTAGACCCCCCACGGACCCACGCAGTCGGGGAGGCTGCCCGCGGTCTGGAGGGAGTTGTAGCGGGGGTCGCCCTCGGCGGGCATCACCGCGCAGCGGGAGTCGTCCTGCTCGTCGCCCCACGGCCAGTCGGTGCCGCCGGCGCCGATCACGCCGTCCCCGGCGTCCTGCCACTCCTGGGAGGTGGCCAGCCGTTTGAAGCCGTACGCTTCTCCGGTGGTCGGATCGGTCGCCGGCGACATCGCGCAGACCGCCAGCACCTGGGACCAGGTGACGCCGGTGGTGGGGAGGTTGCCCTTGACGGCTTCGGCGGTGGCGAGGGGGGGCTCGGCGTCGACCGCGTACTGGTCGTCGGAGCCGAGCCGCCCGTCGATCCCCGCCTCCCAGGCGTCGATGCAGTAGACCGGAGACTCCGGTGGGATCGGCATCATCCCCGCGGGACAGAGGGCCGAGGGTGCGGTGTCGGCGTCCGTGTCGGTGTCGCTGTCGGCATCGCTGTCGGCATCGCTGTCGGCATCGCTGTCGGCATCGGCGTCCACGTCGGCATCGGAATCCGTGTCCACGTCACCCACCGAGGGGACGGCGCCGGCACAGGCCAGGGCCGCGAGGAGGCTTGACCACATCTGCTCACTCCATCACACGGTCGGCGCAGCGTCCACCCGTTTCCAGGGGTATCCTGCCGGCATGTACGCGCTCTTCCTGTTCGCCTGCCAGCAGACCTCCGGCTTCCAGAAGCCGGACACCGACACCACCACGGACACCGGCACACCCTACACCCTCCCGACCGACACCGACACCACCGACGACGGGGACGCGGACAACGACGGCTACACCGTGGAAGAGGGCGACTGCGACGACAACGACGTCCACGCGTCGCCCGCCCGGGACGAAGACGACGGCGACGGCATCGACAACGACTGCGACGGGAAGGTGGACGAGGCCTTCGCGGGTCTGTCCGTCGTCCACAGCGACGGCGGCGGCTACGAGATCTTCACCGTCGACACCCTCGGGAACCCCGAGGGTAGCCTGCGCATCGCCACCGACGAGTGCTACCCGAGCTGGCTCTCCCGGACGGCCGACGACAACTGGGTGGTCAACAACGGCTACGCCTACGTCAGCACCGTCGACGCGTCGGGGAACTGCACCGACGTCGGCGACTTCAGCGACACCGACGTCTTCGAGTTCGGCGTCTACGGCGTCACCGTCGGCATCGACGGCACCATCTACGCCACGACGTTGGACAAGCTCTGGTCGGTGGGCCTGGACGGCACCCTGACCGAGGTGGCGAGCTGGCCCTGCGACCTCATGGATCCCGCCGGCCACGAGCTGGCCGCGTACAGCCTCGCGGTGGACGTGGAGACGGGCGAGGTGGGTCTGTTCGGCTACTTCGGCGGCTTCGCGACGTGGACCCCCGAGGGCGGCGTGGTCATGCGCGCGACCGAGGACCTCACCGCGCCCGTGGCCTACACCTGGTCGGGCGCCAAGAAGGACGGCGGCGGCTGGTTCTCGCCGGGAACGACCGTCGACGGGCTGGGCATCCTGCGCTTCGACCTCGAGGCCAACGCCTGGGAGTCGGTGGAGACCTGGGAGGATGAGGACTGGTCGCCCTTCATGCTGGCGATGGACTCGGACGAGGGCGACTTCTACGTGACCGCGACCGCCGGCTGGTACGCCACCATCTGGCGTATCGTCCAGGGCACCGGCTACGCGGCGGACCTGTACATCACCGACGGCGGTGAGCCCGAGTCCTTCACCGGCGTGGTCGCGAACTACACCTACGGGGACTGAGCGCCTCCGGTTCCAGCGGCTCCGACCCCATCGGCGCCCGGCCGCGCATCCGATTAACCCTCGCCTTCGATGCCCCCCCGCTCCACCGGCGCGCCCTTTCTGGGCCTCACCATCACCGTCTTCCTGGCGGTGGTGGCGGCGTGGCACCTGCGGGACCGCTACCTCCCCGAGCTGGACGGGCTGGTCAACCGGATCGCCGAGCGGTGGCACCTGGTGCCCACCTCGTGAGCCCGATTCGCGATGTGGCCCTGGTCCTGTTGATGGCCATCGCCTGTTGGACCGACATCCGGACCCGGAAGATCAAGAACTGGCTCACCTTCCCGACCATGCTGCTCGGGGTGGCCCTCGCCCTGGCCACGCCGGCGTGGTGGACGGGGTTGGCGGGGATCGCCGTCTGCCTCCTGGTTTGTCTCCCGCTGTGGCGGATCGGGCCCGTGCTCTCGGCCGGGGACGTGAAGATGCTGATGGCGGCAGGTGCGCTGCTCGGCCCGGGGGACGGCGTCCGCGCCGTGCTCTGGACCGTGGTGTGCGGACTCCCGGCGGGGATCCTGGCGCTCGCGGTGCAGGGCAAGCTGCGCAGCGTGCCCGAGGTCCTGAAAGGAAAGGCGCCCCCCACCATGCTCTGGCACGCACCGGTGGTGAGCGCGGGGATCCTGATCGCGCGCCTGCAGCCCTGGCCGGCGGTGGGGTAGGGGCCGTCGGCGTTTGGCCCTGGCCGCGCACCGTCCTACAACACCAGGCTCGTCTCCAGGTCCTGCGACCCCTGCGGCCACTCGATCGCCCAGACGGCCTCGGCGAGGCAGGTCGCAGCCGCGTCGGTCACGGTGCCGGTGAGCGTGGCCTGGCCGAGCCCCGAAGGCCCGACCACCACCGTCAGGCTGGCGCCGGTACCCCCACAGCGCGCCGCGGCGGCCGACGCCGCTTCCATCGCGACCACCAACGCCCCCGGATCGATGACGGGCGGCGCCAGGGCGGCGGGCGCGGGTCGGGGCGCGGGGGGTGCGAGCACCCGCACCTCGGGCGCGGGCGGAGGGATCACGATCTCGACGTCGTTCATCCGCCACACCGCCCAGGCGAACAGGCCCGACCACATCAGCAGCCGGAACGCGAGGGGTTTGGGGGGGAGGTACATCTGGGTGCGACCTAACGCGGCGCCGGTGGAGGCCGGAGGCCGGAGGGGGGAGGCCGGAGGGGGGAGGCTGGAGGGGGGAGGCTGGAGGGGGTCTCCGGCCCCGGTCCGAACCGGGGACATGGTTGACGTTCTAGACCGGGCACATGGTTGACACTTCCCGTCGGAGGTGCCGGTGCCCTGGAAGGAGCTCAGCAAGGTG
>JAYVAS010000418.1:0-2382 GCA_043750895.1 Pseudomonadota bacterium | reverse complement strand
GGGGGTCCAGCCGGGCGGAGTCCGCGAGGCGAAGCCCGTATAGCCGGGCGTCTCCTGGATCACCGCTCGGTACCGGTAGCAGGTGGAACCCAACGGCGGCCGGGCGACGCCGGGCTTGTCGGGGGGCTCCAGGTCGGGGTCGTACGGATCGGGGACGTCGGGGTGCGTGACGTCGTCGGTGTAGATCGCCGCGGTGCGCGGCCGGAGGATCAGCGTGGCCAGCGAAGCGCGTGCCAACTCCGAGAGCGCCTCCGCTCGAACCGAGCCTGGGGGTCCCGCGTCCTCATAGAGGGGCACCCCGCCCGCGGCGCTTGGCACCACTCCGGCGGCGCGGGTGGTGGGCCTCCCGAGGGAACGCAGCGCCGTGGCGTAGGCGTCCGGAGATTGGTGGATGATCCGGAGCCGCCGGAGCCGCGCGCGCCCCCGTGATGCCGTGGCCCGGTCGGCGCGAGGGCGCACCGGCGCCGCCGGGGAAGCACACCCGCAACCGCGTTCGGGGGCCACCGCCACCTTCGGCGTCGCGGCCCGCTTACTCAGCTCCGTGGCGACGGCCTCACGCAGCGGCGGATCCGCGTGGAGGCGCGCACGGATCTGGTCGAGCCCTTCAAGCAGCGTCCGACGCCGATCCGGGGGTGAGGAGGCGGTACCGCCTCCGCCCATCGCGAGCCGCGAGACGTCCTCGACCAGCGAGGCCACCCCACAGCCGCACCCGGCGCCGGCGGCCATCACGCGTACTCGGCGGTGTACCAGGCCTCGAACTCGACCCAGCACGCCGCCGACCCCGACACCTTGGCCAGGACATCGAGCGAGCCCATCGTCGGGGCGAGCGTGAAGGTCCCATCGTCTGGGACGGTCGTCATGTTTGCAGCGTTCCACGGGAGCGTGGGAAAGGGGCTGCCACTGGCCACGGTGAACGCGCGGAGCGACTCGGACGGGTTTTCCCCGTTCAAGCAGCCCGCGGTCGACTCGAAGTCGAGAACGGGGGCGCCCGCCGTCGATCGGTCGTAGACACGAACGTGGAAGTACACCTTGGACGCTCCCCCGAGCGTGACCTGGAGCTCGGAGCGGTTCTTGGCGTAGAAGTACTTCGCCGTGGTGCCGCCCGGGTGTGAGGCCCCGTGTGAGGCCCCGTGTGAGGCCCCGTGTTCTACGATAGCGAGGGACCGGTCGGTTGTCTACGGCCCGACAAGATCTTCTGAAAACTCGTGGATAGCGTTGCCATACCTCCAACTCGGGGTCCTTGTCATTGGCGCTGGACGGGTCGCGGTCGGGTTCCACACCGCTTCACCGTAGAAGCGCTGCTGCAGCTGCTGACGAAGGCGCGGGAAGCGGCGTAGAACGACCCTCGAAGAGGGCGGCGAGCGACTCGGCGTCGTGGGCGGCGTCGCGGAAGCCCAGCTCTTCGAGCGCCCCGGTGAAGCGGTGGTGGAACAGGAGGTAGGACATCAGGTCCGCCTCTTCGGCGTTCTCGCTGGCGGCGATGCCGCGGAGCAGCATGCGGGTCGCCCAGGGGAGCTCGGGCTCGCACAACGGGAACAGCGAGGCCGCGAGCCGGCCGATGTCCTCCGACGGGCGCAAGTGACAGCTCGCGATGGGGCGGTAGGCGCGGAACTCGGCGCGCATCCGGTCGAGGTAGCCGGGGAAGGCGCGCTCACTCCAACCCAAGAGCTCGGTGAGCCGATCGACCCGGCGGATGTCCTCCTCCACCGGGTCGAGCATCAGCGCGTTGAGGGCCTTCCCGGCGAGGAACGCGGGGGACGGTGCGACGCCGTCGGTGTCCCTGCCGTCATAGCTGCCCAGGCGCTTGACCCCCACCACGAGGACCCGGTCCACGCCGACGTGGATCGCCGGGGCGAGGGGCGTGTTCTGGCGCAGGGCGCCGTCCACGCAGAACCGGCCCTCGACGCGCACGGGCGGGAAGATGAACGGGATCGCGGCGGAGCCGAGGCAGTGATCCGGCCCGATGCGGGTGGGCCGAAGGACCATCGACGGCGATTGGTGGAAGGGGTGGTTGCCGTCCGCGAAGTGGACGGTGCGCCCGTTGACCACGTCGGTGACGGTCACGACGAAGGCGTTGAGCGCCCCGGTGTCGATCCGCTCGTGGAGCGTCGACCATGGGATGAGGTTGTGGACGTACGCGTACAGGGGCCCGGGCTCGAAGAGGGCTGCCCCCTTCTCGATCGGGCCAGCGCGCCGGAGGAACTTCTCCGGGGTGCGGAGGAGGTCGACCGCCCGGAAGTGGTAGACGGCGTCCGGAGTGATGGCGCGCCAGAACTCGGACAGGTGCCGGGCGCCCTCGCCGCCCAGGGCCGCGATCCACGCGCCGTTGAGCGCCCCGATGCTGGTCCCGGACACCACGTCGAAGTTCAGCGGCACCGACAG